>CADBOK010000116.1 GCA_902796245.1 Oscillospiraceae bacterium
CTTCATCAACCAGCTGCGTATGAAGATCGGCGTCATGTACGGCAACCCCGAGACGACGACCGGCGGCAACGCGCTGAAGTTCTACGCCTCCGTCCGTATCGACATCCGCCGCACGGAGGCCATCAAAAACGGCTCCGAGGTCATCGGCAACCGCACGCGGGCCAAGATTGTCAAGAATAAATGCGCACCCCCCTTCAAAGAGGCGTATTTCGATATCATGTACGGCGAAGGTATCTCCAAATGGGGCGAAATGGTCGACCTTGCCGTGCAGCTCGAGCTCATCAACAAGAGCGGCAGCTGGTTCTCCATCGGCGAAGAGCGCATCGGCCAGGGCCGCGATTCGGCCAAGCAGTACCTCATCGACCATCCCGACGTCGCTGACCGCATCGAGCAGTCCATCCGCGACAATATGTGGAAGCTGCAGGGCAAAAACGCCAAGCCGCCCGCATCCGCCGCGGCCAAGCCCGTGAGCGTCTCGGCCGACGATTTTAACGACGACTGATGCGCCTGCTTGCCATTCAGGAGCTGCCGCAGTCAAAGCGCGTCAAGCTGGTCTTTGACGACGATTCCGTTCTGAAGACCCAGCCGTATCTGATTGCGGACTTCGGCCTTTACAGCGGAATGGAGCTGACGGAGGAAGAGTATCAGGCCCTGCTGGCCGCCGCCGGAAAGGCGTCCGCCAAGGCGCGGGCTGTGCGCATCGTCGCGGCGGCGGGCGTGTCCGAAAAGGAGCTGCAGAAGCGCCTCGTCCAGAAGGGCGAGGAAGCGGCCGACGCGCGGGAGGCCGTCGGCTGGCTCAAGGAGCTGCATCTGCTCGACGACCGCGAGACGGCCCGCCAGCTTGTTTCAAGCGCCGCGGCAAAGGGCTACGGAAAAAGCCGCATCAAAAACATCCTGTACGAAAAGGGCATCCCGCAGGAATTCTGGGAAGAAGCGCTTGCGGAGCTGCCGGAAATGGATGATGCCATCGACCGCTTCCTGTTCCGCCGCTGGCAGGGCAGGGATCCGGATGAGAAAGAAATAAAAAAGACTGTGGACGCGCTCATCCGGCGCGGCCACAGCTGGAAGGATATCCAATCCGGCCTCCGGCGCTACCGCACCGGGCTGGAGCTGGAGGAAATCACGGAGGACGACATATCATGACCCATACGATCGGCATGATCTCGCTCGGCTGCGCCAAAAATCAGGTCAACGCCGAGCATATGCTCTGGCTGCTGCGGCAGGCAGGCTACGAGATCAGCCCTGACCCGGACGGCGCGGAGCTCGTCATTGTCAACACCTGCGGCTTCATCGAGTCCGCAAAGACAGAGGCCATCGACAACATTCTGGCCATGGCGCAGCTCAAGGCGGAGGGCAGAATCCAGAAAATCCTCGTCACCGGCTGCCTCGCCCAGCGCTATCAGGAAGAGATCCTGAAGGAGCTGCCGGAGGTTGACGGCGTGCTCGGCACCGGCTCATACTACGACGTTGCAAACGCCGTCGGGCAGGTCCTGTCCGGTAAGCGCTACAAGCGCTTCGACGATATCAACGCCGAACAGCCGGAGGACGGCCGCATTCTGACCACGCCGGAATATTACGCCTATCTGAAAATCGCCGAGGGCTGCGATAACCACTGCGCTTACTGCGTCATTCCCAAGCTGCGCGGCAAGCTCCGCAGCCGCCCGATGGAGGAGCTGGTCAAAGAAGCGGAGCAGCTTGCCGCCGACGGCGTGAAGGAGCTGATCGTCGTCGCGCAGGATACCAGCCGCTACGGGCTCGACCTCTACGGCGAGCGGAAGCTGGCAGAGCTTCTGCGCAGATTGTGCAGAATTGACGGACTGGTCTGGATCCGGGTACATTATCTCTATCCCGACGAAATGTCGCAGGAGCTGATTGACGTGCTGGCAAACGAGCCGAAGATCGTCAAATATCTGGATATTCCCATCCAGCACATCAACGACGAGATCCTGCGCAAAATGAACCGCCGCGGCGACGGCGCATATGTCCGGCAGCTGCTGACAAAGCTCCGCCATGAGATCCCCGGCCTTGTGCTCCGCACAAGCCTCATTACCGGCCTTCCCGGCGAGGGCGAGGCAGAATTTGCGCAGCTGTGCGACTTCCTGAAGGAATACAAGCTCGAGCGCGTCGGCGCATTCGCGTTTTCACCCGAGGAGGGCACACGCGCAGCCGAAATGGAATATCCTGATACCGAGATTGCGAAGCAGCGCGCCGATATGGTCGCGGAGATCCAGTCGCGCATCATGGACGAATACAACGATTCCTGCGTCGGCAGGGTCATGCAGGTGCTCTGCGAGGGCTATGACCCGGACGAGGACAGCTATTACGGCAGAACCTATGCCGATTCTCCCGACATTGACGGGAAGATCTGGTTTACGGCGGAAAAACATATCAAGACCGGCGATTTTGTAGACGTTCATGTCGTGGACACCTACGATGGAGAGCTTGTCGGCGTACTGGAGGAAGAATACAATGACGACTGCAAGTAAAATTACCCTTGTCCGTGTGGTGCTGATCCCGGTCTACATGGTTCTGATGCTGCTCTCGGCAAACGGCGCGGAATGGCTGCGCTGGGCTGCCGTCGCGGTCTTTGTGATCGCCAGCATTTCCGATTTTCTGGACGGCTATATTGCCCGCCACTACAATCAGGTCAGCGACTTCGGCAAATTCCTCGATCCGCTGGCCGACAAGCTGCTCGTAACGGCCTGCATGATGATCTTCGTCGGCTGGGGCCGGATGCCGTCCTGGGTCGTGTTCATCGTCATCGCGCGCGAGTTTGCCATCAGCGGCCTGCGCATGGTCGCAGCCAGCAACGGAACTGTCATCGCCGCCGGATGGAGCGGCAAGATCAAGACCTCCTGCACCATGGTCGGCCTGATCGCCATGATGGTGCTGCCGAATTTCCCGACGCTGGATCTGATTGTGAATATTGTCATTCTGGTCACGACGGTCTATTCCGGTGTCGAGTATTTCTGCAAAAACTGGGCCTGCCTCGGCCTTGGGAAGAAGGCTTGACTTTTTCCTGTTCCAATGATATGATTTCCCAAGAAAATTCAATATCGCGTTGATCGAAAAGAGTACCGCAGGTTCGTTTTTTCAGAGAGCTTCCGCCGCCGGCTGCAAACGGGAGCAAAAGCGATGCGGGAACGTGCGTTCGGGAGCGAGGGGAGACCCCGTGCAGGCTGACGTTACAGCCGAAGTAAGAAATCAGAGTGGAACCGCGAGTTTTTTGACCCGCCTCTTGAGCATTCAGGAGGCGGGTTTTTCTATTGGAGGAACTGCATTTGCATTTATTGGAGGATATCCGGGCATACAAGAAAAACGACCCCGCCGCGCGTTCGGCCATTGAGGTCATGCTGCTGTACAACGGCCTGCATGCGACCATCGACTACCGGATCGCGCACTGGTTTTACCGGCATCGCTGCTTTTTCATCGCCCGCGCGATCTCGCAGTGGTCGAAGATGTGGACGGGGATCGAGATCCACCCCGGCGCGACGATCGGCCGCCGTCTGGTCATCGACCACGGGACCGGCATCGTGATCGGCGAAACGGCCGAGATCGGGGACGACTGCCTGCTCTATCAGGGCGTGACGCTCGGCGGCACGGGTAAGGATGTCGGCAAGCGCCACCCGACGCTCGGCAACAACGTCATGGTTGGCTCCGGCGCAAAGGTGCTCGGCCCGTTCCGCGTCGGCGACAATGCCCGCATCGCGGCCAATGCCGTGGTGCTGCGCGAGGTGCCGGAGGGCGCGACGGTCGTCGGCGTCCCGGGCCGCATCGTCCGCCTCTGCGGCGATAAACTCGACCATATCCACACGCCCGACCCGGTCATGCTGGAAATCGAGGCGCTCAAGCGCCGCATGGCGCTGCTGGAAGAACAGATCAACGATACAAAAAAGGAGACCTGACAATGTATCTTTATAACTCTGCAACACACAAAAAGGAAGAATTTGTCCCCTATGACCCGCAGCTGGTCAAAATGTATACCTGCGGCCCGACCGTCTATCACTTTGCCCACATCGGCAACCTGCGCAGCTACATCATGGAGGAAAAAAAAAAAAAATACCTC
>CADBOK010000117.1 GCA_902796245.1 Oscillospiraceae bacterium
GAAGCCTGCGGCTTCCATCCTGACCGACGCTCTGATTCACTAAGTTCTACCGTGCACGTGTCCAACTTGCACTTGCAATTTGCGGCTTGTTTTTATCTGTTCCGCGCTCTATAATAGTGTCTGCCATTCAGACAGAGAAAGGAAGCGAACACCATGGCATCCAGAAGGCGAATTGTTCTTTGCTATCTGCTCCTGCAGGCCAGCTTCTGGGGCATGATCAGCTCCATCTGCGCGTATCAGGCCGCGATCGTCCTTGACCGGGGTTTCACGACCGGTCAGGCCGGGATCTTCTGCGCGCTGTGCTATTGCGCCAGTCTTTTCACACAGCCGGTCATCGGCGGCTGGGCCGACCGGCACCCGAGCGTTCCCATCAAGCGGCTGCTGATCGTCATGCTGCTGCCGGCCATGGCGCTCAATCTCGTCTTTTATTTCACGCGCCCCGGCTTCACGCTCACGGCGCTCATCATCTTCCTGTTCGGCGTGCTGGAGACGAATTCCTATCCGCTGATCGATTCCATGGGCATGCAGTATGTGAACGCGGGCGTCTCGATTCCCTACAGCTTCGCACGCGGGATGGGCTCTTTGACCTACGCGGTTCTGTGCGTCGTGACGGGCCTGCTGACGGCGAAATTCGGTATGCAGACGGCGCTTCTGGCGCACTGCGTCGAGCAGCTTCTGCTGCTTGTGTGTCTGCTCGCATTCCCGAGCATTCCGGCGCGGCTTCTGCCGCGGCCGCAGGCAAAGTCGGCCTCCGGCCATTCCATCTGGCAGATTTTAAGGCAAAACAAGGTCTTTACGCTCATGCTCATCGCCTGCTTCTTCGGCATGATGGGCGTGATGCCGATCAGCAATTTCCTTGTCTCGCTTGTCAACAGCCACGGCGGCGGAAGCACGGCGCTCGGCGCCGCACAGTTTCTGATGGCCGCGTCGGAGCTGCCGTCGGCGCTGGTGTTCGGGCTGCTGCAAAAGCGGATGAGCAGCGCGAAGATCCTGCTGATCTCGATCGTCTTCATGATGGTCAAGCCGCTGCTGATCCTCGCGTCGGGCTCGCTTTGGATGCTGTTGGCCGTGCAGCCGGTGCAGATGCTGGGCTACGGCCTGTTCTTCCCGGCCTCGGTCTATTTTGCCAACGAGTCCGTCGACCCTGCCGACCGGGTGCAGGGCCAGTCCATCCGCACCATCCTCGCCATCTCGCTCAGCACGCTCCTCGGCAGTCTCGTCTCCGGGTATCTGATCGATCTCGGCGGCACAACGCTCATGCTCTGGTTCTCGACCGGCTGTGCGTTCATCGGCGTGCTGATCGCGCTCGGCGCGCTGGCTGTCCAGAAAAAATCGCTGCGCGTGTAAGCTTCCGGAGGTTTCCGTTATGTCCAACGTTCTTGTTTTTGTATTGGAGCTCATTGGCACGGCCGCGTTCGCCGTTTCCGGCGCGATCGTCGGCATCAAAAAGCAGATGGATCTGTTCGGCGTGATCGTCCTCGGCGTCTGCACAGCGGTCGGCGGCGGCATTGTCCGCGATCTTATTCTCGGCATCACGCCGCCCGCGACATTTCAGGATCCTGTCTACACCCTCACGGCAGCCGCCGTGTCCGTGCTCATGTTCCTGCCGCATGTGCGCGCCCGCGTCGGACGGCACGAGCCGGTCTTCGACCGGCTGCTGCTGGTAATGGACGCGGTTGGCCTCGGCGTGTTCACGGTCGTCGGCGTCCAGTGCGCGTTCCGGCAGGCGGAGCACTATACGCTGTTCCTGACCGTCTTCGTCGGCCTTATCACCGGCGTGGGCGGCGGCGTGCTGCGCGACGTGTTCTCCGGTGAGCGGCCGTATATCTTCGTGCGGCACTTCTACGCCTGCGCGTCGATCATCGGCGCGCTCATCTGCGCGCTGTGCTGGGAGCGGCTGGGCGCGAACGCGGCCATGCTCTTCGGCGCGGCGGCCATCGTCGTGCTGCGCCTGCTGGCAGCGTATTACCATTGGAGCCTGCCGAAATCCGACTATCATGACGAGCCACAGACGCCTGCCGTTCCCAAAACCTGACAAATCGTTCCGGAGAAGCAGCGATCATGAACAA
>CADBOK010000118.1 GCA_902796245.1 Oscillospiraceae bacterium
CTGTAAGACTGGGTACCAGCATGAAATGCTGATGTACCATACCGATCCCTTTTGAGATGGCCACTGTCGGCGAAGACAGATGGACGGCCTCTCCGTTTACAAGGATCTGCCCCGAAGTGGGCTGCTCCAGACCAAAGAGCATCTTCATGAGCGTCGATTTGCCGGCGCCGTTTTCGCCCATCAGCGCGTGAATCTCGCCTCTGCGGAGGAAGAAGTCCACGCCCTGGTTGGCCGCGACACCGTTGGGATACACCTTGGTGATCCCTTTCATCTGGACGACATACTGCTCGTCCGGACGGCCGGTTTTTTCGTCTGGCATACGATATGTTCCTCTCTTTCTTCAGAAAAAGTTGTGCGCATAAAAAGCAATAAGTAATAGTGAATCCTGAAGAAGCGACAAAATTGCCGCGCTGAATGCGCCACGTCGCTTATTCCTTATTCACTATTACTTTTTACCGCTGTTCCGGGGAGACTCAGAGAGTCTCCCCGGAAAGAACCGAAATTACGGTCTGACAGAGTCGCGCAGCGCGGCGACGTCAAAGTTGGCGTCGAACGCGGTGTCGACCTTGATGCTGCCGTTCATGATACCGGCCTGTGCAGCCTCAACGGCGGCCTTGGTCTCGGCGGAAGCGTACTTGTCGTAGTTCTTGTCGGTCACGATGCCGACGCCGCCCTCGGCCAGGCCGAGCTGGACTTCGGTGCCCCAGTAGGTCTTACCGGCATCCCACTGGTCGAAGATCCAGATGATGGAGTTGCCGATGTTCTTGAGGCCGGAGGTCAGCGTCAGCGCTGCAAGGTCGTCGGAGAAGGTCAGCTCCTGGTCGGAGTCGACGCCGATGAACCATGCCTTGCCGGTCTCCAGAGCAGCCTCAGCCGCGCCGTTGCCCGCGTTGCCGGCAACGCCCCAGATGATGTCGCACTTGTTGTCGTTGATCATGGAGTAGCCGAACTCCTTAGCGATAGCGGTATCGACATAGTCATTCGTGTAGCGGGTGTCGACCTTGATGTCGGGGTTGACAGCCTGTGCGCCCTCAATGAAGCCGGTCAGGAAGTCGTTGATAACCGGGGAGTCAACGCCGCCGACGAAGCCGACGACCGCGTCCTCGTTGATATTGGCAACGCTGGTGTCCGTGGTCATGCAGGCGGCAAACGTGCCGACCAGATAGCCCATGTCATTCTGCTTGTAGGTGATGTTGACGACGTTGGAGTTGTTGCCGGCATAGGTGTTGTCGTCGAAGATCAGGTAGAGCTGATCGGGATACTTGGTGGCGACTTCCTTCAGATAGTCGGGCATCTGATAGGTGCCGCAGATGACGAGGTCATACTCGCCGGACTCGGAAACGTCGTACAGCGTGGACAGCCACTTCGGCTGGTCTTCGTCGGTGCCGCCGAGCTCGATGGTCTTGCAGGTGATGCGGCCTGCCTTGACCAGCTCGTCGATACCGGCCTGTGCGGAGTCGAAGAAGGACTTGTCGCCCAGGTTGCCGTTGACGATGTAGACAACGTTCTTGACGTCAGATGCTTCGGTGGTCTCCGTCTTGGAGGCGCAGGCCGCCAGACCGAGAACCATGATTGCTGCAAGCAGCAATGCGATGATCTTTTTCATGTTTTTTCCTCCATCATGTTCAATCTGTATGATTGTGGGGACAAAATCCCCAGCATTATTGTACAGGACTGACAGAGCAGTGTCAAGCATTCTGCGCGGGGAAAACAAAAATATTTTTTGTTCCCCAAATTTTTTGGTACATATGCCGGGCTCAGTCGTCGACCTTTTCCGAGTCGATGATGGGGCCGTTTGCGTACATGCGGAGCTTTTCCCGCGCGGTACGGATACGTTTGGAGAAGGCAAACGTCACGATGAGGTCAAACACGCCGTCGACGATCAGCGAAATTCCGGCCAGCAGCATGATCGAGTCGAATTTGCCGAACAGCACCACGCAGCCCAGTGCGATCGTGACCGCGCCCAGCAGCACCGGCACCCACCAGCCTGCAAGCCGCGCCCGCGCGCAGTCCACGCCGTCCTGCAGCGTCATCATGCCGTCAATAACGAGGAACACGCCGAACAGCACCGTCAGCAGCCCCTGAATGATCTCCGGACGCAGCAGGCAGAACACGCCGCACACCAGCAGCACAATGCCCGATACCAGCGCGTAGGACCCGAACAGCCGCCCGGAGGCCAGATACGAAATGACCGCCGCAATGCCGGATGCCAGCAGCAGAATGCCCGCCACATAGCAGATGACGTCCGCCGACGTCTGCGGCGTCAGAATGAACAGCAGACCGAGCAAAATCGCCGAAAACGCGACGATCAGACTGCGCCACTTGAGCGCTTTGAAATACCCACGAATGGATTCCATAAAAAGAACTTCCTTTCCAGCAAATTAAGATATCCATTATTATGCCGCGCCGCGCGGAGAAAAACAACAGTTAAATCCGCGGATTTGCCGGATATGGATATGAAAAAACCGGACTGCACGCATGCAGTCCGGTTTGTGTAAGAACGGCAAGTAAACTTACTTGACCTCGACCTCTGCGCCAGCTTCCTTGAGCTCGGCAGCGATCTTCTCGGCCTCGTCCTTGGAGACGCCTTCCTTGAGGGTCTTCGGAGCGCCGTCGACGAGTTCCTTAGCTTCCTTCAGGCCCAGGCCGGTCAGAGCACGGACGACCTTGATGACAGCGATCTTGTTGCCGCCAGCAGCCTTCAGAACGACGTCGAACTCAGTCTTCTCTTCCTCAGCGGCAGCAGCGCCGGCAGCGGGAGCGGCGACAGCAGCGGCAGCGGCGGAAACGCCGAATTCCTCTTCCAGAGCATGAACCAGCTCAGCCAGCTCAAGAACGGTGAGGGTCTTAACTTCTTCGATCATAGCAGTAATCTTTTCGGATGCCATTGTAGTTACCTCCAGTAAAATGTTTCAGTCGAAATTTTAATGTTTGATGAATTAAGCCTCTGCGGGAGCTTCTTCCGCAGGAGCGCCGCCCTTCTGCTCCAGGATCTGGTTCAGAACAACTGCCAGAGAGGAGATCGGAGCGAGGAACGTGCCGAGGACCTGCGCAACGAGTGCGTTCTTGGAAGGCAGCTCGCCGAAGGACATGAGTTCTTCCACAGACAGAACCTTGCCTTCAACCATGCCGCCCTTGATCTTGACGACGTTCTTGTTTTTCTTTGCGAATTCGCAGACGACGCGAGCCGGTGCAATGGGATCGTCGGTGGTGGAAGCCATGGACGTGGTGCCGTTGAGAACCTCATCGAACTCGGTATAGCCGGCCTTATTGGCAGCGAACCGGGTCAGGGTGTTCTTGACGACAGCGTACTCGACTCCCGCAGCACGGAACTGATTGCGAAGCTCGGTATCCTGCGCGACGGTGATGCCCTTGTAGTCTACAAAAACAGCAGAAGTAGCGTTCTGAATTTTTTCAGACAGAGCATCAACGACGGTTTTCTTGCTTTCAAGTACCTTTGCGTTGGGCATGAATGTCACCTCTGAAAATAAAATGTCCTCACGCCAAAGACGTGAGGACACAAAAATGTTACCATTTGTGCGGAACCTCGGCAGGAAGGGAAGACCCTTTACGGCAGAATGCCTCCTGCTGTCTTTGGCAGCTTGTATATTATAGCAGAATCTGCGCGGATGTCAAGGACGAATTGAGAAAATCTCAGAAAAAACTCAGATCTTCGCGGTAGCGACCTTGATGCCGGGGCCCATGGTGCTGGCCACGGTGCAGCTTCTGATATACTGGCCCTTTGCAGCGGCCGGCTTTGCCTTGATGACGGCACCCATCAGTGCGTTGAAGTTCTCAGCGAGCTTTTCGGGGCCAAAGGAAGCCTTGCCGATCGGGCAGTGGATGATGTTGGTCTTGTCGAGACGGTACTCGATCTTACCGGCTTTGATCTCCTTGACGGCGGCGGTGACGTTGGGGGTCACGGTGCCAGCCTTGGGGGAGGGCATGAGGCCCTTCGGGCCGAGGACCTTACCAAGACGGCCGACGATACCCATCATATCCGGGGTAGCGACGACGACGTCAAAGTCAAACCAGTTTTCCTTCTGGATCTTCTCAACGAGCTCCATGCCGCCTGCGAAGTCGGCGCCGGCCTCCTTGGCCTCGTCGAGCTTGGCGTCCTTGGCGAACACGAGGACCTTGCGGGTCTTGCCGGTGCCGTTCGGCAGAACGATGGCGCCGCGAACCTGCTGGTCAGCATGACGGGAGTCAACGCCGAGCTTGATGTGGACTTCGACAGTCTCGTCGAACTTGGCGGAAGCGGTCTTAACAACAAGATCCATAGCAGCGGGAACTTCGTACTGCATAGAGCGGTCGATCAGTTTCGCGCTGTCCTTATACTTTTTACCTCTGAACAATGTAATTTCCTCCTTAGTGGTGATTCGGAATGATTCCTCCCACGTATTTATGAGGCTCGGCCTGTTGCCGATATACCTCGGTCAAGCTGTTCTTGCGGTCGAACTCAGTCGACGACCACGATGCCCATGCTGCGGCAGGTGCCTGCAACCTGGCTCATAGCGGCTTCGATGGTGTTCGCAGTCAGGTCGGGCATTTTGCGCTCGGCAATTTCCTTGACCTGTGCCTTGGTGATGGTAGCGACCTTGTCCTTGTTGGGCACGCCGGAACCCTTTTCGATGCCCAGAGCCTTCAGAATGAGGGTCGGGGTCGGGGGGGTCTTGGTGACGAAGGAGAAGGAACGGTCAGCGTA
>CADBOK010000119.1 GCA_902796245.1 Oscillospiraceae bacterium
AGCATTTCATCTTCCACAAGCATGATCTGGTACATACGGTGCGCCTCCTTTGTATTTGTAATGAGTGTATAACAGAACCGTCACAATTGCAATCAAAATTTAGCACATCGCCAAAACAGCCGGACCGCGTGCCGTGCAAAAATTCGCCTATGCCGAACGTATGCGGTTGCTGAACGCAATTCGGCATGGTATAGTTAAGAAAACAGGATCGACAGGAAGGGATCTGACATGGCAGAACAGGAAGGCAAAACCATTCATTCCGTTGCGAAGGCGATCCGCCTTCTCGACATTCTGACGGAAAGCGGCCAGCCCGCTTCTCTGACGGAGCTTTATCAGAAAACCGGCTGGCCGAAGAGCACCATTCACGGCCTGCTGTCCACCATGCGCGAATCGGGCCTGATCGAGCAGACGCCGAACGGCCGCTACTGGCTGGGTATCCGCCTGTTTGAATACGGCTGCGCCGTCTCGAATTCCTGGGACATCGGCACAATCGCACGGCCGCACATGCAGAGCATCTGCGCCGAGCTTGGCGAGAGCGTGTTTTTGTCCGTCTTCGACCGCGCCGCAGTCGTGACGCTCGCGGAGGAGGAGTCCCGGGCAAGTCTTCGCGTTGTGTCCGAGGTCGGCGCGCGGCTGCCGGCCTACTGCACGTCGCAGGGAAAGCTTTTTCTCGCCAACAGTTCCCCGGCGGAGTGCCGCCGCATTCTCACGCACACCGAACTCAAGGCCTTCACGCCCCATACACTTACCACGCCAGAGCAGTTTGTGCCCGAACTTACCCGCATCCGTGAGCAGGGCTACGCTGTGGAAAACGGCGAGTACAAGATCGGCCTGCGCTCCGTTTCCGCGCCGATTCGGGACGTGACCGGCGAGGTCCGCTACGCCATCGGCTGCGTCGGCATGTTCCGGCAGGTGCAGTCCGATGAATTCCTGCACGCCATCCGCCTCGTCTGCGCCGCAGCCGAGACGATCTCCCGCGCCATCGGCTATCACGGATAAGCAGCGCCGCCGGACAGTTTTTTTCTGCCCGGCGGTTATTTTGCTTGCATGTATGCGGCATCGCATGATATACTGGAAGGGAAAAAGAAAGAAAAAAGGGGATCCTTCATGTCCAAGACCTTCCTGCGGCGGCTGTTCGTGCTGGCGCTGTGCGCCTGTCTCGTGCTGCTGGCCGTATTGCCTGCCGGGGCCGATTTCGGCGATTATTCCGGCGATTCCGACTACGGCAGCTCCTCTGATTGGAGCAGCTCCTCTGATTGGAGCAGCTCCGACTCCGATTGGGACTGGAGCAGCAGCGATTCCGACTATTCCAGCAGCTCCGAATCCTCCGGCGGGATCAGTACCATCGTCGTCGGAGCCATTATCGTCTTCATCGCGATCGTTTCGACCTCACGCACAAAGAAGAAGAAGGGAGCGTCCGGCGGCACCAGCTGGTCTGCGGCTGCAAACCGCAAGCTGAAGCCCATGACCGAGTATCAGCAGCTCGACGAAAACTTCGACGAGACTGAACTGACCTCGAAGCTGTCGAACCTGTACGTGCAGATGCAGGATTGCTGGCAGAAGAAGGATATCTCGCCCATCCGTCCGTACTGCACCGACGCATTCTTCACGCAGATGGACAATCAGCTCCAGCGCAAGAAGCAGCAGGGCCAGACCAATTATATCGAGCGCATCGCCGTGCTGTCCGTAAATCTGCGCGGCTGGTGCCAGGAGGGCGGAAACGACGTGCTCGTCGCCCGTCTGAACACACGCATCGTCGATTACACGCTCAACGACAAGACCGGCGAACTGGTCTCCGGCAGCAAAACCAAGGAGAAATTCATGGTCTACGAGTGGGATCTCGTCCGCACGACCGGCACGAAGACGGAAAAGGACAAACCCATGCAGACCGTCAACTGCCCGAACTGCGGCGCGCCTGTCGAGATCAACGCCAGCGCAAAGTGCCCGTACTGCGGCAGCGTCATTACGCTCGAAGAGCACGACTTCGCCCTCAACGCCATCCGCGCCATCTCGCAGGAGACGAGAGGATAACGCGCGACTGCAAACGCATTTTAAAAATCCACCGCCCAGACCGGGCGGTGGATTTTTTCGGCAAAACGCTTACGCCTGCAGATTGAGCGCGGGGTTCATGTAATAGACGTTTTTCTCATCCAGTCTCCGGCGCAGCAGCTCGACGGCTTCGCCGAAGCGCTGGAAATGGACGATCTCCCGCTCGCGCAGGAAACGGATGGCGTCGTTCACATCCGGGTCGTCGGAAATGCGGAGAATATTGTCATACGTCACCCGGGCCTTCTGCTCTGCTGCGAGGTCCTCCGTGAGGTCGGCGATGGGGTCGCCGGTGACGGCCATGGTCGCGGCGCTCCACGGCGTGCCAGAGGCGGCCTGCGGATAGACGCCGGCGGTGTGGTCGACAAAATAATTCGCAAAGCCCGCCGACTCAATCTGCTCCTGCGTGAGCGTCCGCGTCAGCTGGTGCACGATCGTCCCCACCATCTCCAGATGCCCCAGCTCCTCCGTACCGATGTCGGTCAGAAGGCCCTTGAGCTCGGGATACGGCATGGAATAGCGCTGGCTCAGGTAGCGAAGGGACGCGCCGAGCTCCCCGTCGGGGCCACCGTATTGGGAAATTATTACGGCAGCCAGTTGGGGATTCGGATTTGCGATGCGGACAGGGTATTGCAGCTTTTTTTCATATACAAACATCGTTTATGCCTCCGTTTCCGCGTCCCAGGGCCAGGGATCGTCCAGCCACGTGTAGCAGCCGCCCGTGGTGGCCTCCATCTGCGTGAGCGCCATGCCGCTGTCCTCTGCCTGCTGCCGCAGCATTTCATACTGCTCGACGTACTGGTTGAACAGCTGGACGGCTTCTTCGTCGTCTGCGTGGGTGTCCAGATACAATCCAAGCTCGGTGACGGCGAAATTCACCGCCTGAAGATCCTGCATGCCCGGGATGCTGGAAGCGTCGCGCGGCTCCACGCCGCCGGTTCCGCGATATGGAAGATCGAGCCCCGGGAACAGCGTCCCCTTCATCAGCGCGCGCCCCGCCGTATACCGGTCGGGATTCTGCCCCTGATACGGGACATAGGGATTTGCCAGCGGCGCGCAGGCGGGAAGCGTTCCCCGCGTATCGCCGCAGCCCTCGGCGGTCTGGGCCGCCTGTGTCTGCATATCAGCCAAAAAGATCGGCTCCTCTCAAGAGATTCGGGCGCATTCGCCCTGAACCAATCTATGCAGCGCCGCTTCGACAGGTGCCGCGGCTCTGTACTTTTTCTCCGGCAGATGGTATACTGAGCAAAAATGCCGCCGCGCGCGGCGGTTTTGGGGAGGAACGTTCTTGCTTTCTGCATTTCACGGCCTGTGCATGGCGCTGGCTGACAGCGTCCCCGGCGTTTCCGGCGGGACGATCGCGTTCATTCTCGGCTTTTACGACGCGCTGTTGCGTGCGCTGCACGGTCTGTTCAGCCGGGAAAAGCCCGTGCGGCGGCAAAGCCTGCGCGCGCTGCTGCGCTTCGGCGCCGGGTGGACTGCCGGGATGATTGCCTGCATTCTGGTGCTGGCGGAATTATTCGAGCTGCATATTTATTTCATGTGCAGCCTGTTTCTGGGTCTGAGCGCGGCCGCATTCCCGCTTGTGCTGCGCGCCGAGCGCGATACGCTGCGCGAAACCGCGCGGTTTGCGCCGCTGGCGCTGCTTGGCGCGGCGCTTGTCGCAGGGCTCACGCTGCTGCGCGCGGACGCGGCTGTTTCGCTGCGCGTCGACTTTTCGCAGATCCATATATGGCCGCTTCTGTACCTGCTCGTCTCCGGCGCAGCCGCCGTCAGCGCGATGATCCTGCCGGGGATCTCCGGGTCGGCGCTGCTTCTGATCGCGGGCGTCTACCTGCCCGCGATGCATGCGCTGCGTCAGCTTCTGCGGCTCGATTTTTCCGGTCTGCCCGGCATTCTGGCGCTCGGACTGGGCGCGGCGGCGGGCGCGGTGCTGGCGGTCCGCGTCATCCGCGCCGCGCTGCGGCGCTTCCGCGGGCAGATGGTGTGGCTGATTCTGGGTCTGATGGCAGGCTCGCTGTACGCCATCGTGATGGGCCCTGCCGGACTCCAGCCGCCGCAGCCGCCGGTCAGCCCGCAGACGTTTTCCCTGCCCGGCTTCCTGCTGGGTACGGCGGCGCTTCTGCTGCCGGAGCTGCTGCGCGCCCGCCGGGCGGACAAGCAAACGCCGTCCCGGTGAAGCCCGGCGCACAGCGCCTGAAGGGATCCGAATGCAGCAAATTTCGGCGCACTCTAAAATCCGCGCCAAATCCCCGCCGTCATTTGCTGCGCAAATGCCACCCAGCCCCCCTTTCTCCCCCATCTTTTCCGGCAAGGCGGAAAAGATAGGGCCGCCGGTGACCTGCCGGAAACGCTTCGCTGGTTTGCGTTTTTTCAAAAAATGTAGTATAGTGTACAAAAATAACAGGAGGCGCATGCGATGATCGACGTTGAGTTGTCCAATATCTGGGGGAGCGTCAGTCTGCCCGATCTGCTGTCCGGAGAGAAGGATCTGTTTGACGCGCATATGCAGCTGCGGACCAATTCGCCGGACGGCCCGGATTTTCTGGGCTGGCTGAACGCGCCGGAGGGCGTGATGGCCCGCGCGGTGCTCGCAATCGGTAAGGCTGCGGAGAAGATCGCGGAGCTCGGCGGCACGCTGGTGGTCGTGGGCAGCGGCGACGCGCCGCTCGCGGCGCAGGCTGCGATCCGCGCGCTCGGAAAAGAGGGCGGCGTCCGGCTGATTTTTGCGGGGACGAGCCTGTCCGCAAGCGCCTATGAGCAGCTGTGCGGGCAGCTCGAGGGGCAGGACTTCTGCCTGCTTCTGACGGCGCAGAACGCGGTCGATATGGAGTGCGGCGTCGCTTCGCGCGCCGTGCGCTGGCTGCTCGACCGGCGCTATGGGCCGGAGGCCCGGCAGCATATTTTTGTCTGTGCGCCGAAAAACAGCCTCCTGCACGCAATGGCGCAGGAGGAGGGCTACACCTTCCTCGCCCAGCCTGCACAGCTCGGCTGCGCGGATTCGGCGCTTTCTCCCGCAGCCCTGCTGCCGATGGCAGCCGCCGGGATCGAGCCGCTCAGCGTCCTTGAGGGCGCGGGGCAGGCGTATCATGACTATGACCTGCGCGCGTTTGAAAATCCGGTCTGGATGTACGCGGGCGCGCGTCACGCGCTGGAGCTGCGCGCGCGGCGGACAGAATTCCTCGGTGTCTTCGACCCGGCCTGCATGGCGCTAGCCCGCTGGTGGGCCCGCAATACGGCCCGACGCAGCTGCCGCGGCGGCTACGGCGTGCTGCCCGTCCCGGCGGAGCTGCCCGGCGCGCTCGACGCGCTCGACGCCATGCTGGACGGCAGCCGCAGCGCGTTTGAGACATTTCTGCGCATTCCCCTGCCCGCGCGCAAGCGCAACATTGAGCTCGACTGGAAGGACTACGACGATCTCGGCTATCTCTCCGGCCATTCGGTCGGCGAGGCGGAGAGTGCGATGTTCGACGCGCTCGTGCAGACCCACGCTTCGCTTGATATTCCGCTGATCGTACTCTCAGCCGGACAGCTGGACGCGCCGCAGCTCGGCGAGCTGTTCTATTTTCTGGAGCTGACCGCCGCCCTGTGCGCTGCGACGGACGGACTGAATCCCTTTGACCGCAAGCGCACCTCGCCGACCAGAGCGCAGGCCGCCGCGCTGCTGCGCGGCTGAGAGCAGCGCAGTTTACGATTTTTTCACAAGTAAGTTCTTGTGTTTCCGGCAGAAAGCTGGTACAATGGACTTGACCACATGAGAAAAGGAGGAATGCCCGTATGGTCAATATTATGATGGGCCCCGAAGGCTCCGGCAAGACGAAGCTGCTCATCGGTGCTCTCAATCAGGCAGTTCAGCGCGAATCCGGCAGCATCGTCTGCATCGAGAAGGGCGACACGCTGCGGTTCGACGTCGACCACAAGGTCCGGCTGATCGACATCAAGGAATACGCTTACGGCGGTTATCCGTTCCTGCGCGGCTTTATCAGCGGTCTGCACGCGGGAAACTTTGATATCACGCATATTTTTATCGACAATCTTTACAAGCTGTCACAGAACAGCGACCCCAAGGAAACCGAGAATTTCCTCGACTGGTGCAGTGTCTTCTCCGCAGAAAACAGCGTTGCGTTTACGCTGACGATCGCAGGCGAAGCGAAGGACGCGCCGGAATATATCGCAAGATATATGGACTGAATTTGAGATCGCAGGCGCTGCGGGCCTCCCGCAGCGCCTTTTGAACATCCGCAGGGAAAGGAGCGCGCGGTATGGAGCAGCAGGAATATGCACAGCGGGGCTATCTGCGCGAGGATCTCCGGCTCTTTCATCTCAAGGGCGCGATGGAAGAGCAGCTCGACTGGCACTACCATACGTTTCACAAGCTGATCTTTTTCCTCGGCGGTCAGTCCGGCTACGGCATCGAGGGGCGCAGCTACCCGCTCGCGCCCGGCGACGTGATCTTCGTCCCGCAGGGCTGTGTCCACCGGCCGGAGGCCGCGCCCGGCGCGCCGTATGAGCGCGTCATCCTCTATCTGTCGCCGGACTATCTTGCCCGCGCGGGCACAGCGGAGTGTCCGCTTGACAGCTGCTTCACGCTTGCCACGGCCCGCTTCCGCTTCGTTCTGCGCCCGCAGGAGGAACGGCAGGCCCTGCGCCGAACGCTTCTGTCGCTGGAAAGCGCCTTCGCGCAGCCGGGCTTCGGGCAGGAGCTGCTGGCAAAGGCGATTCTGACGCAGCTGCTCATTCTCCTGCGCCGCGCCATGGACGCGCAGCCGCAGGCCGTGGAAAGTCTGGCCTCGGATGAAAAGATCGCGGCCATCATGCAGTATCTTTCCCAGCACCCGACGGAGCCCGTCTCCATCGACGCTCTGGCCGCGCGGTTCTATATCAGCAAATATCACATGATGCGCCGTTTTCGTGCCGAAACCGGCTATACCGTCCATGCCTATCTGACGGGCAAGCGCCTTGCCCTCGCGCGCGAGCAGATTGCCGCCGGAATGCCGATTTTACAGGCGGCCAGCGCCTGCGGCTTCGGGGATTACTCCGCGTTCTGCCGCGCCTACCGCCGCCAGTTCGGCCAGCCGCCCAGCAGCGCAAAACAGGATGCCGCCGAAACGCCGAAAACGCGAAAAAAGGCTTGACACAGAGGAAACAATATGCTATGATTCTAAGGCTGAATTTGTCAGAGTGCCTGCGGGTGTAGCACAACGGCCAGGGCACCAGCCTTCCAAGCTGGGGACGCGGGTTCGATTCCCGTCACCCGCTCCATTATGCGCCAGTAGCTCAGCTGGATAGAGCAACTGCCTTCTAAGCAGTAGGTCGCGGGTTCGAGTCCCTCCTGGCGTACCAATTCAGCCAGGCGGCTAAAAAAAGAAAATTTCATATGGTGGGTGTAGCGTAGTTGGTTAACGCGTCAGATTGTGGCTCTGAAGACCGAGGGTTCGAGTCCCTTCACTCACCCCATTTTCTTTTTTTATGCAGGATTTTGCCGATACGCGCACGGGGATGTCGCCAAGCGGTAAGGCACAGGACTTTGACTCCTGTATGCGTAGGTTCGAATCCTGCCATCCCTGCCATATGACCCGCTAGCTCAGCAGGCAGAGCACCTGCCTTTTAAGCAGGGTGTCCGGAGTTCGAATCTCCGGCGGGTCACCACGTCGCTGCGGACTGCATATCGTTCGCAGCGACTTTTTATGCTTCGCATGAAAAGTCACTTCTCACTCATTTCGTCGCAGCTCCTCCCAAAATCGCAATCGCTGACGTTGGATTGCGATTTTGTTTTTCTAATTTGGCAGTTGATCCATAGTGTACTGAAAACACACGTCGTCGCGGACTGCACTGGTTCGCGACGGCTTTTTTATTCAAAAAGCCATCTCTCACCTGTTCCATCGCTCCTCCTCTCCAAAATGCAAACATTTCATTGGTTTGCATTTTGGTTTTTCTTCCAATGCTTGAAAACAGTCGGTCACCCTGCCTTTTTGTCCATTTTATGAAAGGCAGGGTGTCCGTTTTTCATGTCCAGAAAACAATTATTTAGACAGCCCAACAACCAGACTGTCGCAGAGATTTTTGAACGCTTCGCCGCGTCGCAAACCGCAAAAGGGGTCAGCGATAAGACCATTCAGAACTACTATTCCCATCTTCATTCGCTCCAAAAGCACTTGGATTTCTCCGCCCCGCTAGCCACACTCACAAAAGAAGATTTGGACAATATGGTCATTTCTATGCGGCTGAGCGGGCTGGCTCACAACTCCATCAGCAGTTATCTGCGCGTGTTCCGCACGTTCCTGAACTGGGCGCGGAAAGCAGACTAGACAGTGATGTGCTCCATACGGTCAACGCGGAAATGGCGGAACTTCACTCCATCGTAGGCATAGAGATAATAATTGCCGTCGTTCCAGAGAAGCCCAAAAGGACTGACAACATAGGCTTCATTGTTGTGCGAATACCACTTTTTCTTTTCGCGGTCATAGTGGAAATACTTGAAGCGCACTTTGCGGTTGGTCTGAATGGCAATATGGAGGTTGTCTGCATCCTTTGCCACGCTGTCATTCATACTGCGGATACGGCCTGCGACGAACGACCGGCGGTTCAGACCGGCGCTGGTATTGCGGTCTGTCAGGCGCAAGACCTTTGCTTGTGATGCGAAAAAACATGAAAAAATTTTCAAAAGTATAGCAGCCAGCATAACAAATCCGTTTCTGCATCTGCTATAATAAAAGCAAGCTATTGGTGACCAATTCCTTACGGCTTCCGGTAGGGCTTTTTCTCGTCCGTGCGTTCCAAAAGATAGTCGGTGCTGGTGTGGTAGAAATCAGCCAGCTTTATCAAAACGTCTGTTGGAATGTCGCGCTTGCCCATCTCATAGTGCGAATAGCAGACCTGCGAACACTGTAAATACTCAGCCAAGTCCCGTTGCAGCAGGTCGCTGTCCTCGCGCAAGTCCCGGATGCGTCTATACATTTTCCTGTGCTCCTTTGTGGAAGTTTCACAGAAAAGTATAGAGAAAACAGTTTGTTATATTGAAATATAAAACAAAATTATATACTGGGTTTGACAAGAGAAAAGAAACTGGAAATGGAGGTGTTCCAAATGGGTAAAAGCATTACTTTTGTCGATAAAGATGCCCAACTTATTAAGAAAATTGTTGCGTATCAAAAAGAAAGAGGAATTTCCTCGTTTGTTGAGGCAGTCCGCCAGTTATGCGAAAAAGCGTTAAAATTCAATGAAATTACAAAATAGGGGTGGAATAAGGATGAAAAAGATTATTGCATTGGTGTTATGCGCAGTTATGCTTTTGTCGTTTTGTGCCTGCGCTAATACTGCGAAGAAACTAACAAAGGCAGAGGTCGAGTCAGCGCTGAGTGGCTGTGATGGAGTATTGGAAGCAAAAGGCAAGGAAGATAATGTCAAGAGTTTTACTTTTACCATGACCGATGTCAGTGCAGAGGATCTGTCAGATAGTGATTTCCTTCAAGATGCATTCACACAGACTATTTTGCATGATGCTTTTAAAATGAGTGGGGCAAGCAGTCGTGAGATAAAAGCTGGAAAGACGCGCGTGCCGGTGAACTGTATCTTCTTTTTGATTGCAGGCGAAGACGACTTACCATCAATCGCAGACCTCTCTGAAATGGCGGTCAACATCATCAGCAAAGGAGAAACGATTGAGCGCAATGGCTGGAAGTTGTCTGCCACAATAGATCAGAAAAACGACAGTGTTACGTTTAAAGTGAAAAAATAAGGAGAATGGATATGAAGCAGAAATTTACACTTACTGCTGCGATTTTGACGCTTATTGAATTTGTATGTTTGTGCGTTCCATTTAGTCTTGTTGAAGTGATTTACTATAGAAGTAGCAACGGCATTGGACATACACCTACATATTTTAATAATCGCAAATTGCAAGTGCAAGTTGGACACGTGCACGGTAGAACTTAGTGAATCAGAGCGTCGGTCAGGATGGAAGCCGCAGGCTTC
>CADBOK010000120.1 GCA_902796245.1 Oscillospiraceae bacterium
CAGCACATACGCATGCCAGCGCTCCGGCGCAATGACGATCTGGCTCTTGCAGCCGGAATCGAGCAGCTTTTTGTGGAGCATGCGCGTGTCGTCGAGCATGACCTCGTCCCCGCCAACGAACAGCAGCGACGGCGGCAGGCCCGTCAGATCGCCGAACAGCGGCGAGCAGAGCGGATTTTTCGGGTCGTCGGTATAGCAGGCGGCATAAAACTGCAGCAGCTCCGGCGTCATGGAGGGATCGATGTCGCGGTTGTCAATATACGACTGGCCGGAGCCTGTGAGGTCGGTCCAAGGCGAAATGCCGATCAGGCCGCACGGCAGCGGCAGACGCAGCTGCTTGAGCCGCAGGCAGAGGGCATAGATGAGGCCGCCTCCGGCGGACTCGCCGCACAGCAGGATCTGATTTGCGGGGTAGCCTTTGGAGAGCAGATACTGATAGCTCACGACCGCGTCGTCCAGCGCGGCGGGAAAGCGTTCCTCCGGGGCTAACCGATAGGCCGCACAGAACACGCGCACGCCGCACTCGTCCGAAAGCGTGGCCGCGAAGCCCTTGGCATAGTCCAGATTGCCGCAGGTGTAGCCGCCGCCGTGCAGATAGAGCACGACGCCCTGCCGCCGCTCGTCCTTGGGCATGATCCACGCGCCCTGGAACGGGCCGAAGTCATGGTCGCGGACGATCACGTCGCGCCGGTGAATGGCTTCCATCAGCTCGCCGAGCTTGTCCTGTCCCTTCCGGGTGATCTCCAGAGAGCAGTTGGCGACAAAGGGTTTGAAAAAATTGAGCTGTGCGCGCACCAGTTTCGCAGGCAGACCCATAGATACCGTTCCTTTCAGAAAAACGTTTCAGTCAATTTGTCTAGTATAGCATTGACCGGAATGTTTGTAAATACACGAAAATACGCCGGAGGGGGACGAGTTTTCCCTCCGGCGCGTGCCGCCGCGTTATGCCTCCCCGGCAAGATCGATGCCGTTGAGCTCGACGCCCTCGTCGGCCTTGATGAGAAGGTACCGCACGCCGCCGAGCGTGCGTGTCTCGATGAGATCCGGCCGGTCAGGATTGACGGTGATGGATACGTCCGGCGTCTTGACGACGCATTTTTTTACGTCGATCAGGTTCCTGGGATTCAGCACCGCGCCGCCGCCGAAGGATTCGTCGAACTGCGCGCCGAACTGCATCCGCTTATCTTCCGACACGCCGCAGCTTTCCAGCACGTCCTTGAGCTCGTCTCCGCTCACAACGAGCGGGTCGTCGCTCTTTGCCTCCTGCCATGCGTCGATGCGGTCCTTCAGCTCCTGCCGCATCTGCTGCACGACGGCGAGCGAGCATTCCTCGTCCAGCGCATTGCGCAGCACGCCGCCGAAGGTGTCGCGCTGCTCGTCGGCGGGCATCGGCGGCTGGACATGGAACAGCGCGTCGATGAGCGCCTGATTGTCCGCGCCGGACGAATGCGTGTAAAACAGGCAGTTATAAAGATTTGTCCGCCGCCCGTCAAAGGCAGGGAAGAGGAAGCCGGCTTCCGGCATACCGGCGGCCCATCCGGCCGAACGGTTGTGAAACGTCTTTTCCTCGGCTATGTAGCTCAGAAGCTCCTTGCCCGGCTTGACGGGGCAGACGGCGCAGACAAAATAGGAGAAGACCTCGCTGCCGTCGTCAAGCTTTGCACCGTCCTTGGCCTTAAACGGAACGTCATAGCGCTCGTGCGCAAGTAAAATCAGGAAGTTTTCTTCAAAGCTGACCGCGCCGATGATGGTCTGGAACAGCTTCTGCCGCGCCTCCTCATCGTCCAGCGCCGTTTCGCGCAGCCGCATGAGCAGCCGGTGCTCGTCGGAATCGGCGACCTGCTTTGTGGTAAACGAGAGGTCAATCAGATTTTTATCCGGCGTGCCGGACAGCGCGCGGCGGAAAATCGCCAGATATTTTTCCTTGTCCTCCTCCGCCATCAGGCCGAACGGCTCACGGAATGTGGACAGAACTTCGCCGCTGGACGCGACATAGCAGCCGTAAACAGCGGTCAGATTGGTGCGGTCTGGCTTCATACGGCGCCGCAGCTCGCCGATCTCTTTGTTCGTCATGGGAAAAACTCCTTGTGCTGAAAGTTTGTTTATTATATCATAAATACAGGATGATTTCCAGTCGGAACTATTTTGAGCTGCAAACGTCAAACCTATCAGAAGGGATAGAATACCATGCTTTTTTATCTGAAAGAAGAATTCCTGTCGTTTGACCATTTTGACATCTGGGACGAAAATGAAAATCTCGTCTACAGCGCGGACCGGGAGTTTTTTAATTTCGGCAAAAAGCTCATCGTGCGCGACGCCTCCGGGCAGCAGGTTGCCGCCGTACAGCACATGCCGTTTTCGCTGCCGTGTACCTATGCGCTGACCATCGGCGCGCGGGAATACGACCTGACGCGGAATTTCGCGTTCTTTTCCCGCAGCTATTCGCTGGACGAGCTGGGCTGGGAGATCGAGGGCGATTTCATGAGCCTGGAATACGAAATCACGAAAAACGGCAGCCGCGTCGCGGCCATCTCCCGTGCGTTCCTGACGCTGGGCAACCGCTACGCACTCGAGGTAGCCGACCCACGCGACGCGCTGATTGCCCTCTGCACCATCCTCGCCATCGACTGCTGCGACGAAGAACACAGCCAGTGAATCGCCGCACAAACGCCCCCAAGGCTCCCCTTGGGCTCAAGGGGAGCTGTCAGCGAAGCTGACTGAGGGGATTCGAATGCTGCAAAATCCGGAGCACTTCAGAATACGTGCGATCTCGGTAGGGGCGGACAGAGGCGTCCGCCCCTACTCGTGCTGCGTCTTCTTCAGCCCCTTCAGAAAAATCTCCGACAGCCCGACCAGAACCAGAAACCCGCCGAACAGCTTCCGCAGCAGTTCTGCGTTCACGCCCTGCGCCAGCAGTGCGCCGCCCACGGCGCAGACGCTGCCGGCGAGCGCCGCGGGCCAGACCGCCTGCCAGACGATCTGCCTGTTTTTGATATGAAAGATCAGCGCGCAGACCGCGCAGGGGAGAAAATACAGCAGATTCACGCCCTGCGCCGCCTTCTGGTCCATGGATAAAACGGCGGTCATCCAGACCATCAGCAGACTTCCGCCGCCGATGCCGAAGCCCGATAAAACGCCGCAGATGAGACCCGCTGCGGCAGCTGCGATAAAAGTTAACATACTATAAGTCGAAGCCCTCCTGCCAAAATCACGCCGCCTAAAATCAGATGCAGCGCTTTGGCGGGCATTTTTCGGAACAGAAGTCCGGCCAGAACGCCGCCCGCCGCGCCGCCGAGGAGGTAGGGGAGCGCGTCTTGAATCGGAAGGCTGTCGTGCAGCGCATAGACGGCGATCGAAACGGCGCACAGCGGCAAAATTACCGCGATTGCGGAAGAAAACGCAGCCTTATCCTCGAGTTTTCCAAGCCAGATCAGAAGCGGCACGAGCACCATTCCGCCGCCTGCCCCGAAGAACCCGTTGATAAAGCCCGCCAGCACGCCTGCCAGCAGACAGAAGCCGATGCGCGGCTTTTTCGTATTTTCCTGCATCAAAACACCCCTTCCCACGGCATAGTCTGCCGTGAGAAGGGGTGTTTTATACGGAAAAACAGCCGCCCGAACGGGCGGCTGTCTGAAACGCGATTACTTCGTGATGAACTTCATGCCGAAGGAGTTGGTCGTGAACGTATTGTCGCCGACGACGCCGTCGTGCCATGCGTTATAGTCCGCGGTGCGCAGCGCGTTTTCAACGAGCGTGTTGCGGTAGGATTTGCCGAAGCTGTCGAAGTACATGACATGCACGCCGTAGGACGTTTCGACAATGCCGGTATCGCCGGGCTGACGGCTCTCATCGAAGCACCAGTCGTTGAACTCCGTGACCATCTGGCCCGGTGTGATGTTTTCATACAGGCCGCCCTCGTCGCCGTTGGAGTCGTCGGTGTATTCCTTGGCCAGCTCGCCGAAGCTTTCAGCCGTCTTGTCGCCTGCGTCAAACTCAGCAAGGATCTCGTCGGCCTTCGTGCGGGCCTCTTCCATCGCGGTTTCGTCAGAGGTGTCGCTGACGGAGATCAGGATGTGGCGCACGTTCGGGAGCAGATTGTCGTTTGTGCTGCGGGAGACGAAGTACAGAACGTAGTAAACGCCGCTGTCGGTTGCAATGTAGGTCGTGTCGCCCTCGGTGCGGGAGGCGTCGAAGAGCCAGTCGGCAACGTCGGTGCTCAGCGAGGAATACAGCTGGTTCTCTCGGAGCGTGTAGCTCTCGTCCGCATAGCTTTCCTTTGCGGAATCCTGCGCGTTTTCATAGGCTTCGTTGATGAAAGCCTGTTCGTCGTTCTCGGTATCGGCGGCCATCTTGGAGGCCATTTCTTCCTTGCGCGCGGTCAGCTCTTCCTCAGACAGCTCTTCGGCGGATTCTGCATTCTCGTCGCTCTCGTCGCTCTCGTCCGTCGTGGTCTGGAACATCGAGTCGGAGACGAGGAACTGACGGTAGGTCACGGCGTCGTAGCTGTTGGGGTTTGCCTCATACTCGGCGGCGATGTCTGCGTCGGTGTAGGTGAAGCTGCTGCTCACAGACTGCGCATAGCTGCTTGCCAGCGTCGTGAGCTCAAGATATTCGCGGAAGCTCTTCTCGTTGCAGCCCGTGCCGTAGACAGCCGCGATGTAGCTGTTCTTATTCATGTTGGAATATGTGGCATAGAGCTCGAGAGACGAAATCTGCGAATCGATAGAGGCCAGCTCATCCTCGGAAAGCGTGTAGCCGTTGGCCTTGGCTTCGTCGGCAATGGCGTAGACCTCGGCGGCGGTGGTCAGACCCTGCTCGGTAAAGAAGTCGGCCCAGGTCTGGCCGGACTCTTCGTCGTAGGTCTGCTCGTCGAGCGGTGTGTTGGTATCAAGGAGATAGCTCATAAAGTCGCCGTACTGGCTCTGCATGTTACTGTAGGCACCCTTATAGAAGTAATTGACCATGGCCGGAGAAAGCTTGTGGCTGCCGACGGTCGCGGCGGTGGCGTGCGAAGCGAAGAAGCCGCTGGTCAGCATGTAGAAGAACACAACGATGCAGACGACCAGAACGGCGCAGACAGCGATCAGCGTCGTCTTCAGTCCCTTGCTCATGCCTTTCTTTGTTTCGTTGGCAGTCTCAGGGGCTGCGGACTGCTCCTTGCGCTTGTTCTTTTCACGGGATGCGCTCATTTTGGGATCATTCCTCTCATAAGTCTGGGTTTTGCCCGAAAAAAGCGGGAAATCGTCCCGTCAGGCAATTCAATGCGTATTATACCGAAAAGCCGCGCCATATGCAAGCATAATTTTTGCAGAGCGTGCAGAAAAAGAAAACGCTCTGCCCTGGCAGAGCGTTGAGACTGTCAAAAAACGATGGAAAGCAGTTGGATGATAGAGCAGCAGGGGAAGCGTGAAGGGGGCAAAGAGCCCCTTCGCGTTCAATCAACCAGATTTTCGAACTTTTTCAAAGTTCGAAAATCTGCCTCAGCGGGGCGAAAAGACTTTTTCGACACG
>CADBOK010000121.1 GCA_902796245.1 Oscillospiraceae bacterium
GCCTGACCGGGAGATTTGTGTCCGGACGCTCCGCATCCCAACAGCGCGCGGGAGCATCCCGGCGCTGCTGCTCTCGCCGCGCACTGCGCCGGCGGACGCTACCGGCGTTTTGTGGCTGCACGGCGGCGGCTACGCGGTCGGGATGAAGGAAATGGTGCATATGTCCCGCGCTGTGGGACTGGTGAAGCGCTTCGGCGCGGTTGTGCTCGTGCCGGGATACCGTTTGTCGCTGCAGGCGCCGTACCCGGCTGCACTGGACGATTGCTATGCGGCGCTTTTGTATTTAAAGGAGCAGGCCGCAGCGCTGGGCGTGCGGCCCGATCAGCTTATGGTGGGCGGCGAGAGCGCAGGCGGAGGTCTGTGCGCCGCTGTCTGCATCCGGGCGCGGGACACGGGCGAGGTCAATGTGGCCTTTCAGATGCCGCTCTATCCGATGCTCGACGACCGCGATACCGAAACCTCCCGCGACAACCGCGGCCGCGTCTGGAACACGCGCCGCAACCATCTCGCGTGGCGGCTGTACCTGCGCGGGACTGACCGTGCGCAGCTTTCGACCTACGCCGCCCCGGCGCGGTTGACGGATTTTGCGGGGCTTCCGCCCGCGTATTCCTTTGTGGCGGACGGCGAACCGTTTTACGCGGAGACCGTCCGCTATTTTGGCAGGCTCCGCGCCGCAGGCGTCCCGGCGGAGCTGGACGTTTATCACACGGACATGCACGCCTTCGACATGATGCAGCCGCATGACGCGCAGAGCATCGCGGCAGCGGAAGCCTTCGAGCAGCGGTTTGCCAACGCGCAGGCGCGTTATTTCGCGCCGCAGGAAGACAATGTATAGACAATGGGAGGAAACACGAGGAAGGTTGAACAATTTGTAATGGCCTACGGCGTGGAGCAGGACCGGCTCCGGGCGCTCCTGCCGGACGGGTTTTCCTCGCTCCGGCCCGTGCTGCGCATCAACGCGGAGCTCCGGGACGGAAAAACGGGCTATGTGGAATTCAATACCGCTGTAGAAAAGGACGGCGTCCGCGGCTGGCTCAATATCGCCTTCTGAGACGGCGTGTCCTTTGAGCAGGCCGGAAAAACGACCCGGTTTATTACAGACTTTCTCGATATCAGCTTTACCGGCGTCGGGGGCGAGGGCGGCTGCCCGGCGGAAAAGGACAACGCGGGCTGCTTTTTCATGCGCCCCGCGGAAGAGCTGCGTCCGCCCGAGCCGGTCACGGTGAAAAAGGAATTCTGCGACTGCACGTTCCGGTGGCGCTTCACCCCCGGCGGCGCGCACGGCGTAAGCCCCGGCGAAACGCTGCCCGCGTACCCGTCCCCGCAGCAGACGCTCTATCCCAAGGCGCCTTTCACCGCGCAGAGCGCCGCCCAGATCCCCTGCCAACAGGTGCTGGGAAGCTATGTTGTGCGATTTGAGCGATAACAGAAAAATGAAAGGAAGAACATCCTGCTGACCTTGAAGCTGCCTGCCCCGGAGGCCCGGGAAGCGGTGCTGTCCTTTTATGAGAAGATCGGTCGGTCCGGCGATGCCGGATCGGCTTAAACAGGGCAGAAGAGAGTTCTAACCGCCGAAAATCACCAGGATCACGCCGTAAAGGACGCTGGCGACGGTGCCGTAGACAATGACGGGACCGGCGATGATGAACATCTTGGCCGCCATGCCGGTGATGAAGCCCTCGGCCTTGAATTCGATCGCAGGAGAGACGACCGCATTTGCAAAGCCCGTGATCGGCACGAGCGTTCCGGCGCCCGCAATCTTTGCCAGATCGTCGTAGACGCTCAGGCCCGTCAGTACGGCGCTTAAAAATACGAGGCTGACCGAGGTCGCCGCGGCTGCGTCCTGCTCGGACAGGTCCAGCGCGGTGTAGCCGTTCAGAATCAGCTGACCAATCACACAAATCAGACCGCCGATGAGAAAGCTGTTCAGAAGATCCTTTCCCAGCGGCGATTTTTTTGCCAGCCGCGCCACATAGCGGTTATATTCCTTTGGGGACATGTTCATGCTGCTCCGCTCCCTTGCTGTTTTGCATCTAGTATCCGCAGGCTGTCTCCGGTTCATGCACAAATTTCGTTTTTACCGCATATGCTAACGGCTGAAAGCAAAAAGGAGGCGGTATGATGCAGGAATACGGAACCGTGACCGCGCAGATTGTGACGTCCGCCGCGCAGATCCCCATTCCGGACGCGACGCTCACCATCACGCGCGAGCTGCCGGACGGCAGGCAGGAGCTGCTGGCCGTGCGCATGACGAATTACGACGGCTTCACCGAGCCCTTTGATGTCCCGACGCCTCCGGCGTCCGACAGTCAGACGCGGCAGACCGCCGAGAGGCCCTACGCGCTTGTCGATCTGCGCGGAGAACGCGCGGGCTATGACCGCGTGTTTATCCACAACGCGCAGGTCTTCCCCGGCGTGCGGACCTTACAGCAGATTGTGCTCATCCCGACGCCGACGCTGCCGGACAGCTACGTGCAGACGCAGGAATTCGACATCCCATCGCAGACGCAGGATCTGTAAAGGAGGGAAATTTCTTGGCGACGATCGCTCCGTACATCCCCGAAAGCATCACCGTCCATCTCGGTTCGCCGGATTCGAACGCGGAAAACGTCACGGTGTCGTTTTCCGACTATGTGAAAAACGTCCTGTCCAGCGAGGTCTACCCGACATGGGAGCCTGCCGCGCTGCGGGCCAACGCGCTGGCCATCATCTCGTTCGCGCTTAACCGGGTCTACACCGAGTATTACCGCAGCCGCGGCTATCCGTTCGATATCACGTCCTCGACGGCCATCGACCAGAAATTCATCAACGGCCGCAACATCTATGAGAATATCTCCGAGCTGGTCGACGAGCTGTTCACGGATTATCTCCGAAAGCAGGGCTTCGTCGAGCCACTGGCAGCAAAATTCTGCAACGGCGTGACGGTCACGTGTCAGGGCCTGAGCCAGTGGGGCTCACAGTATCTGGCGCAGGACGGGGCAAACTCTATCGATATTCTGCGTACCTATTACGGGGAGGACGTGGAGCTTGTGACGAACGCGCCCGTGCAGAATTTGCAGGAATCCTACCCCGGCAGTCCCGTGCGGCGGGGCGATATTGGCGTGAACGTGTCATTTTTGCAGGTCGCGCTCAACCGCATTTCACAGAATTACCCCGCCATTCCCAAGATTCCCGTCGACGCCATTTTCGGCGAGGCGACGGAAAACGCCGTGCGCGCGTTCCAGTCCATTTTCTCTCTGAGCGTCGACGGCATTGTGGGCCGCGCGACATGGTACACGATCGTGATGCTCTACACGGCGGTTCTCAAGCTTGGCGAGCTGCAATCGCTGGGGCAGACGTTCTACGGCTATTCGTGGGAATATCCCGAGCAGATCCTGCCCGGCGAACAGGGGGCGAAGGTGACGCACCTGCAATATATGCTGTCCGTTGTTTCGCAGTTCAATTCCGCCGTGCAGGAGCCGCCGGTCAGCGGCGTCTTCGGCGACACGACCACGCAGGCCGTCACGACATTCCAGCGCGCTTACAATCTGCCTGAGACAGGCACAGTTGACCGCGCGACGTGGGACAGCATCTATTCGCAGTTTGCCGGCATCGAGATGACCGTTTTCGGAAACGAGGCGCTCTTCCCGTTCACGCGCCCGCCGATGGCCGTGACGGACGCAGATTTGCAGGAGCAGCTGATCGTCGCCGCAGCGGCCTTTCCAGAGCTGGACGCGCCGAAAAAGACCGGAAAGCTCGACGCGCAGACGAAGCGGAGCCTCGCGGTCTTCCAGCGCATGACCGGAAGCACTCCGACCGGCACGCCGGACGAACAGACCGCGTCCGATCTGGCCGGCATGCAGTTTTTATTGCAGCATGAACAGTCCACGCGATTCGTACAGTTTCCGGGAATGACGCTCAAATCCGGCATGCAGGACAGGGAGGTGCGCAGCGTATGAACACACCGGTCAATTACGTCGGCCAGCCCATCCGGAGCCTTCAGACGATGCTCCGAACCATCGCGCACGCGGACGAAACGCTTTTAAAGCTCGTGCCGGACGGCATTTACGGGCCGAACACCGTGCAGGCCGTCCGGGAATTTCAGCGGCAGAACAACCTGCCCGTCACCGGCGAAACGGACAACGTGACCTGGAATAAGCTCGTCGCGGTCTATACCGTCCAGAGCCCATCCGTCCTGCCCGCCGCGCAGGTCGCAATCCGCTGGACGCCGAACCGCACACTTGCCGCAGGCAGCCGGAACTCGCACCTGTTTCTCATCCAGTCGATGCTCCAGTCGCTTGCGCGCTTTTATGCCAACGCGCCCGCGCTCACCGTGACCGGCGTTCATGACGCGCCGTCTGTCGCGGCGGTCAAATGGCTGCAAAAGCTTGCCGCCCTCCCGCCGACCGGCGAGATCGACCAGACGACCTGGGCGTATCTCAGCGGCCTGTACACCCTCGCCTCCGGGGACGGGGAAACTGCGGATCAGCAGAGCACCCTGTAGGGGAATCGGCCCCTACAAACGAATATGCAGGTGCATGCGAATTTGCCGAAGATTTCTGTAGAACAGCTGCATCCAGCCGGGCGGAGCAGAGCCCCGCCCCTACCAAGATCGTGCATATATTGTACTGCCGCATAGAATTCTGGTTTCTCCGGTGTATTGATAATTCCCGCGCCATCTGCTACAGTATAGAAAAAAACAAGGAGCGGGCTATGAATATTCTGATCTGCAATGTCGGCAGTACGTCGCTGAAATACCAGCTGTTCCGCATGCCGGAGGAGGTCGTTCTGGCCTCCGGCGGGGCGGAGCGCGTCGGCGCGGGCGAGGGACGGTTTTACGCGAAGACGCACGAAACCGGTGCGCTCACCGATGAAACAGTTGCCTTCCCCACCCATCGGGAGGCCATTGCACGCATGCTGCGGCAGCTTCTGGACACCGTTCTGCCCGATCTTACTGCGCTGGACTGCGTGGGCTTCAAGGTCGTATTGGCAAAGGGCGTGAGCGGGGTGCAGTACCTGACGGACGACGTGCTTTCCAAAATGGAGGCGTTCAGCTCCATCGCGCCCGCGCACAACCCGCCGTATCTCGCTGCCATCCGGCAGTTCCGCGCACTGCTGCCCGATACGCCGCTCATCGGCGCATTTGAAACGGCGTTCCACCGCACCATGCCGCCGGAGGCGTACTATTATTCCATCCCGATCGAGGTTTCCCGTAACTATGACATCCGCCGCAACGGCTTCCACGGCGCGTCCATCGAATACCTGACCGAGTGGACGCAGGAGCGGATGGAGCGGGAGGATTTGAAGCTCGTCGTATGCCACCTGGGCGGCAGCGGGAGCATCTGCGCCGTCAAAAACGGAAAATCCGTCGATACCTCGCTCGGCCTGACGCTGCAGTGCGGCACGATGCACAATAACCGCTGCGGCGACATTGACCCGTATATCATCTTCTATCTCGTCGAATCCTGCGGCATGACGCTCGAAGAGGTCAAGCAGATGCTCCAGACGCGAAGCGGCCTGTATGGAATGTCCGGCGGAGCCGGGCGCGACCTGCGCGACGTGCAGGCGGCGGCCGAGGCCGGAAACGAGGACGCGGAGCTGGCCATCCGCGCATACTGCTACTCCATCAAAAAATACATCGGCGCATACGCCGCAGTCATGGGCGGACTGGACGCCATTGTCTTCGGCGGCGGCATCGGCCTGAACAGTCCGCTCGTGCGGGCGCTGAGTCTGGAAGGACTGGAATTCCTGGGCGTCCGGCTCGACGGCTTTAAGAACCGCATGGCGATCGCCGGAATGGATATCTCCATGGAGGACGCCCCCGTCCGCGTCTTCACTGTCCACACCGACGAGGAAATCATCGTCGCGCGAAAGGCGGCGGCGCTGCTGTCGGAGCGGTGAGCCGGAGCCGTTGACGATACTGGCCCTCAACAACTACGTTTTATGACATAAAGGAGACACCCATGTCCAACAGAACCATCTGCCTTATCAACGATTCTTTTCCGCCTGTGACGGACGGCGTTGCGAACGCGGTCGTCAACTATGGCCGCACGATCACCGAAAGCGGCAGCAGAGCCGTCGTTGTGACGCCGGCCTATCCCGGCGCGGACGACAGCGGCTTCCCGTTCCCGGTCGTGCGCTATCCGAGCATCGACATGACGAAGCTCGTCGGCTATCACGCGGGCTTCCCGTTCTCGGAGAAGACCATGCAGACGCTCATGGATTATCCGTTCGACCTCATCCACTGCCATTGCCCCATCACCTCCGCCGTGCTCGCGCGCGAGCTGCGCGCCCGTATCCACGTTCCGGCGGTCTTTACGTATCACACCAAGTTTGACATTGACATTGCCAACGCTATCCACGCGAAGCTCCTGCAGGAGGGCGCGAAGAAGCTGCTTGTCGACAACATCAGCGCCTTCGACGAGGTCTGGACGGTCAGCCGCGCGGCGGGGGAGAACCTGTGCTCGCTCGGCTATCAGGGCGACTGGCGCGTGATGCCGAACGGCGTCGACTTCGCACGCGGCCGCGTGCCGGAGGAAGACGTGCGCGCGGTCTGCCGGGACTTTGATCTGCCCGAGGGCATCCCTGTTTTCCTGTTCGTGGGCCGCATGATGTGGTATAAGGGCCTGCGCATCACGCTGGACGCGCTCAAAAAGCTCAAGGACGCGGGCCATCCGTTCCGCATGGTCTTCGTCGGCAGCGGCGGAGATAAGGACGAGGTCGTGGCCTACGCCGGGGAGCTCGGCCTTACCGACCGTGTGTTCTTTACCTCGCCCAAATATGACCGCAACGTCATCCGCGCGTGGTACTGCCGGGCCGATTTGTTCCTGTTCCCGTCGACGTTCGACACGAACGGCCTTGTCGTGCGTGAGGCGGCGGCCTGCGAGCTGGCAAGCGTGCTTGTACGCGGCAGCTGCGCCGCCGAGGATATCACAGACGGCCAAAACGGCTTCCTGATCGAAGAGCACGCGGACTCCATGGCGGCATTGCTTGCAAAGCTCTGCCATGAGCCGGAGGTCTTGAAGCGCGTGGGGCGGCGGGCGCAGGAGGAAATTTATCTTTCCTGGGACGACGCCATTCACCGCGCGCAGCAGCGCTATGAGCTCGTCATCGAGCAGTACCGCTCCGGCGGCGGCTCCGCCCACCGGCGCTTCTCCGATGAATATTATCAGTCGCTCGGCCTGTGCGCCGACATGCTCAGACGCAGCCGCGAGCATCTGCGCGAGCAATGGGATGCCTTTGCCGAGCATTTCCAATGATTCCATGATAATGATGCAGACAGCCTCTGCCGCCCATCCGGGCGGCAGAGGCTGTTCTTGGAACTTGAATCAATTATTTGACGTCCTTCATTGTCAGGCTGATTCGGCCGCGCTTCTGGTCGACGTCCAGAACGGCGACCTTGACCACGTCGCCGACCGAGACGACCTCGGACGGATGCTTGATGAATTTTTTGCTGACCTGCGAGATATGCACCAGCCCGTCCTGATGCACGCCGATGTCGACGAACACGCCGAAATCGATGACGTTGCGCACCGTCCCGCTGAGCACCATGCCGGGCTTCAGATCCTTCAGCTCCAACACGTCCGTGCGCAGAATGGGTGCGGGCAGCTCGTCGCGCGGGTCGCGGCCGGGCTTTACAAGCTCCTTGACGATATCCTGCAGCGTCGGCACGCCGACGCCGCATTCCGCCGCGGCCTTCTCCGCGCCGTAGGCGCGGAGCTTGTCGGGAAGACCGGCCATTTCCGGCTTTCCGGCATTTTTCAGATCGATCTCCAGCAGCTCCGCCAGCTTCTTTGCTGCGTCGTAGCTCTCCGGGTGTACGCCCGTGCGGTCGAGCACCTGTTTACTTTCCGGTACGCGCAAAAAGCCTGCGCACTGCTCAAACGCCTTCGGCCCCAGCTTCGGGACTTTTTTGATCTGCGCGCGTGAGGTGAACGCGCCGTTTTCCTCCCGGTACGCGACGATATTCTTTGCTGTTGTCGCGTTGAGTCCCGCGACCTGCTTCAAAAGGGGAGCGGAGGCCGTGTTCAGATCGACGCCGACGGCGTTGACGCAGGCTTCGACGACGCCGCCCAGCGCGGCGTCCAGCTCCTTTTCCGGCATATCGTGCTGATACTGCCCGACGCCGATGGCCTTCGGGTCGATCTTCACGAGCTCTGCCAGCGGGTCCTGCAATCTGCGCGCGATGGACACCGCCGAGCGAAGATTCACGTCGTACTGCGGGAATTCCTCCGCCGCCAGCTTCGACGCGGAATAGACGGACGCGCCCGCCTCGTTGACGATCATATAGGAAACGCCGCCGCCGAGCTTATGGATCATCTCGACGGCCATGGCCTCCGTTTCGCGCGAGGCCGTACCGTTGCCGATGGCAAGATGGCGCACATTGTCCTTCCGGATGAGCTGCGACAGTCTTGCGATCGCGTCCTGCTTCTGCTTTTCGCCGAACGTCGGATAGACGACCGTGGTGTCGAGCACCTTGCCCGTCTCGTCGACGACGGCGACCTTGCAGCCGTGGACGTAGCCGGGGTCAAGGCCCATCGTGACCGCGCCCTTCACCGGCGGCTGCATGAGAAGCGGGCGCAGGTTCAGCGCAAAATTATGGATGGCCTGCTCGTTTGCCATGTCCGTCAGCGCTGTGCGCAGCTCGCGCTCCATGCTGGGCTCCAGAAGCCGGTCATAGCTGTCGTCACAGACGGCTTCCATGAATTTCATCGCCGGACTGCCGGACCTTACAACGCCGCGGCGGATGCACTGCAGCGCCTCGTCCCGGTCGACGGACAGGCTGACCTTTAACGCGCCCTCCCGCTCGCCGCGGTTGAGCGCCAGCACCTGATGGCTCTGCAGGCGGGAAATGGGCTGCGAGAACGCAAAGTACTGCCGGTAGACCGCCGTCTTGTCGTCCTCCTCGTCCTTGGCCGCCGCCGACTGCGCCGTGCCGCGCCGGTTCATAAGCGCGCGCAGGCTCTTACGCACGTCCGCGTCGTCCGAAACGCGCTCAGCAAGAATGTCCGATGCGCCCGCCAGCGCGTCTTCGATCGTCTCCACGCCTTTCTCCGGGTCGAGATACGCCTGCGCCAGCGTCTCCGGCGCGGCCATCTTCATGGTCTGCGCAAAGATCGCGTCCGCCAGCGGCTCGAGGCCCTTTTCCTTCGCAATCGTCGCGCGGGTGCGGCGTTTGGGCTTGTAGGGACGGTAAAGATCCTCGACCTCGGCCAGCGTCCTTGCCTCGTCAATGGCGCGTGCCAGCTCGTCTGTCAGCTTTTCCTGCGCGGCGATGGAGGATTTGACCTCTTCGCGCCGCTGCGCGAGATTGCGCAGATACTGCAGCCGCGTTTCCAGCGTCCGAAGCGCCGTGTCGTCCATCGCGCCGTGCTGCTCCTTGCGGTAGCGGGCGATGAACGGGATGGTGTTGCCCTCATCCAGAAGGGCGATGACATTTTCGATATATTCCTGCCTGCAGTTTAACTCCTGCGCCAGAATTTGAGAAATCGTCTGCATGGGATGCTCCTTTGTAAAAATCTTTTTGTATTGTATCACAAATCATGCTACAATCAAACAAAAAAACTGTGGGAGGGTTCTTTCATGCCGGTCCGCGCGCTGCTTATGGACATTGACGATACGCTGTTTGACTTTCAGACCAGCTCCCAGAATGCGCTTTCCATCGCGTTCCGCTCGTTCGGCCTGCCGTTTACGCAGGAGATGTGGGCGCGCTACCGCGCGCTCGATATGGATTTCTGGCAGCGCTTCGAGCGGGGAGCAATCACGAAGGAGGTGCTCTATGTCGAACGCTTCCGCGTCTTCTTCGCGGAATACGGTCTGAAAGCCGACCCGGCGGCGTTCAACGCCGCATACTTCCGCGAGCTGGGCGCGCAGCGCAATTTCATGCCGCACTGCGAGCAGGCGCTGCGGCAGCTGCACGCGCAATATAAAATATTTATCGTGACCAACGGCAACACGGACATCCAGAAACGCCGCATCGCCGCCAGCGGCATGGCGCAGTATTTTGACCGCGTGTTCATTTCCGAGCAGATGGGCTGCAAGAAGCCTGACAAGCTGTTTTATGACAAGGTCTTCGCCGAGATCGGCGAGGAATACCGCGCCTGCTCCATCATGATCGGCGACAGCCTCTCGAGCGACATGCAGGGCGGCCGAAATGCCGGAATCCCAACCTGCCTCTATGGCCGGGCAGAGCCGATAGCGCCCCTGTGCGACTATGCCGTTTCCGAGCTCCTCGACCTCCCGTCCCTCCTTGCGTCACTGTGACGCAAAAAGGCTCCCCTTGGGCCCAAGGGGCCGATTCCCCCTGTCAGGGGGAAATGGCCCGAAGGGCCAATAGGGGTAGGGATGCTGGCGCGAAGCGCCTGAGGGGATTCGAACCTTGCAAATTCCGGAGCACTTCGAAATACGCACAACCTCGGTAGGGGCGGGGCTCTGCTCCGCCCGATGGGCAGATGCAAATCCGCGCGTGCAAATGATGACGCGCATCCTGAGAAAATATTGCCATTTTTCCGATTCCCGCTTGCAAAACGCGGTGAAAGCCGGTAAAATAAAAAGGATATGAAAATTTTGCGCTGAGCGCGCGCGGCGGAGGTTTTTCTTATGCCGGCAGATATTCTGACCCACATTCAAAACGGGATCCATGCCTTTTCCAAAGGGCAGAAGAAGATCGCGTCCTATATTCTGAGCAATTATGACAAGGCTGCGTTCATGACGGCCAGCCGCCTCGGCAAGACCGTCGGGGTCTCGGAGTCGACCGTTGTGCGCTTTGCCGTGGAGCTCGGCTTCGAGGGCTATCCGGAGATGCAGAAGACGCTGCAGGAGCTTGTCCGCAACAAGCTCACCAGCGTTCAGCGCATCGAGGTCGCCAGCGACCAGTTCGGCAATCAGGACGTCGTGTCCAGCGTCCTGCAGCGCGACGCCAACGCCATCCGCATGACAGGCGAGGCGCTCGACCGCGGCCAGATGACCCGCGCGGTCGACGCGATTTTGCACGCGCGGTGCATCTATATCGTGGGCGTCCGCTCGTCCGCCGCGCTGGCAAATTACCTGAATTTCTATTTCCGCAATATTTTTGACAACGTCCGCCTCGTCTCATCCACCGCTACCAGCGAAATGTTTGAGCAGCTGCTGCGCGTGGGGCGGGAGGACGTCGTCATCGGCATCAGCCTGCCGCGCTATTCCAGCCGGACGGTGAAGCTGCTGCAATATGCGCACGATTCCGGCGCGACCGTCGTCACCATCACGGACAAGCCCGAGGCGCCTGCCGGGAAGGTCGCCGACTATGTTCTGTGCGCCAAGAGCAATATGGTCTCGTTTGTCGATTCGCTCGTTGCGCCGATGAGCGTTATCAACGCGCTGATCGTCTCTGTCGGGCTGGAGCAGGAGGACAGCGTGGCAAAAACCTATGAGGATCTGGAGCGGCTTTGGGATGAATATGACGCCTTTGAACGGGTCGAATAA
>CADBOK010000122.1 GCA_902796245.1 Oscillospiraceae bacterium
ATGGCGCAAAAGAGATCCGAACCTATCTGTATGACCAGTCCGCCGGCTATACGATCTCGCCGTAAGTGAACACAAAGCAGCAGTGGCCGTTTGATAAAGAGGCGTATAAACGGCGGAATGTGATAGAGCGTTTCTTCAATCGCCTCAAGGAAATTCGCCGTGCTGAGACACGCTATGACAAGCGTGACGACTCCTTCCTCGCTTTTGTTATGGTCGCCGCGATCTGTGTCGCTTTCAGCATTTTGCACATCTAAGCGCTGTTTTCAGATACACCCTAGGATAGCGGCCAAGTCGATATCTTCGACTTCGTTCAAATTACAATATTATAAATCTGGTGCAATTAAACAGCCCCGGCTCGGGATACCGAGTCGGGGCTGCCGTATGTCCATCAAAAATCCGTATCAAGCTGCTTTCCGAAATCGCAGGCCGTTTGCCCGCACGGACAGCTCCTGCGAGAGAAGCCGCAGCGTTTCAAATTCGTCGTCGAGACCGTCGAGTTCCCGACGGAGAATTTCTTCGTAATGCTGCTTTTTCTGCTCCAGCGTGGCAATCTTGTTGACCCACCGTTCCATAATCGCGGGGCTGCGGCTGCCGCTCTGGATGAGATAGTCGGCCTTTTCCTGATACAGCGCAATTTCCTTCTTGACGGCGGAATAAAATTCCTCCGTCATTTTGTCGCGCTGCTTGGCATCGTCGATGATGTAGAAGCTGTTGACGCTCAGAGTATTGTCGTTCTGATTCTTTGCACTGAGCTGCTCAATGAACGTCTCGAACGTATCGACCTTATCCATGTGCTGCCGCGGGATGAAATACAGATGCCCGGTCGTGCTGACCTTGGTGGCCTCCAGCATCCGCAGATAGCTCAGACAGATCGTCTCGATCTGTCTCCGATTTGCGCACGTCTGATAGAGCTCAAACAGCTCCTCCGCCCGGCGGCAATAGTTCAGAGGGTCAATGTCGGCATCGAAGCCGATGTTATCATACCCAAACCGATTGTCGCGCCGGTCGTAAAAGATGTTTGCCAGCTTTTCATACTGGTTTGTCCGCTGGTTGAGTGTTTCCTTGACCAGCTCGCGGGAATAGACGTCCTCGGTGTGCGCGTTGTCGCGGCAGTAGACCGCGTAGATATGATGCTCACCGGGATTCTTTACCGTGATCCGATCCTTGATATCGCCCGTCGCGGAGCGGAACGCATCCGATACGGAAATTCGCTTGCTGCCGGAGTACGGGATGTTCAGCTCCTCGCAAAGCTGCGCCAGCGCCTCCTTCTCCACCAGAATGTTGGCAAGCGAGAAATAGAGGAATTTGCCCAGCACGGAGGTCTTGTCGCCGTTGGCTGCACCAATGATGTCCTGAAAATTCGTAACGTTTGTCATAATATGTCCTTTCTAAGCCGTCTTTCGTTTTGTCCAGTCCAGCAGGTAATCGTCCACGCCCTTGAATCGCGGGTTCCATGTACATTGATAGTACCGGATGCCCGGAATCGACTGCACCTCGCGGCGCAGGGTGGTGATCGCCTGCCGAACCTGCGGATTTGTAAACTGATCCATGTCCATCGCCTCCATGACCTCCGTGACGCCGAGCGACAAGAGCGTTTCCCGCAGTCCCTTGTGGGCATTCACGCCGCCGAGGCACACAAAAAGTGCGTTATTTGCAAAATAGCTTGCAATATCGCCCTTGAGCGGCCCCTCTGTGAGATAGGCACGCTTCTGCGTGGTGTCGCCGGTGACGTGGATCCACGAGTAGCTGCGTGCACCCTTTTCCATGCGGCTTGGCCGGCTGGACAGCCAGCGGTATTTTCGCACCGCGTTGTCATCCAGCCGAATTTTCATACCTTGGATCAAGCCGTCCTTGTTCCGCACCGGAATGAGAAACCCGTTTGCGCCAGCCAGCGTCCATGTCCCGTCCTTTGTGTAAAAGCCGGGCAGCCCGTGCAGTTCATGATTGCACCGGAGAAGCGACGCCAGCAAACGTCGTTCGGATTCTGTTTCCGGCATGGACTTATAACCGTTCCGCTCAATGATTGCATCCGGAAGTCCTCGTTCATGGAGGTTTTCTCTGTGCCGATCAGAGAGCGTCAAAAGCGACAGCATCTCCGAATATGCCGCATGGCGCTGCTCCAGCGCATACGGTTCCCGGCTCGTTGTGTTTGGGGAGCTGGGCTGCAGGGGCAGCTTATACACGTTGCTCTTTGCAGCCAGCTCCAAGTATGCTTCTTTGTTTGTCAGACCATTCAGCCGCGCATACAGCGTCACGCTGTTGCCGCTCGCGCCGCAGAGGTTGCAGCGGTATTGATCGGTTCTCGTGTTCAGACTCAGATGATATTTGCCGGTTCCGTGGTCACCGCAAAAGGGGCAGCTTGCCTCAACTTCCTCGCTGTGAAGCGTTCGGTCATTGAGGACAAGCCCGCACCGCCTGGCGGCTTCCAGGATCAGCAGCTTCTGATAAGCCAGACGGCGCGCCCCCTTTCTGCGATATAGGGTTACGCCGCCTTGGGCATCGTCTGACCGCCGGCCCGCACGGAAAGCTCCGCGTTATGGACGCACTTTGCCAAGATCATCTGGCTGGTCGGACGGATGTTGCTGAGATCGTCCACAGATTCCATGTTGTCGAAGAATACAGGGTAATTGCGGCCTGTGAGCCGCTTCACAAGCTCCGACACTTCCGCGCCAGCCCGGATCTTCTCAGAGAGCGAGAGCCGGTCGTAGCGGCGGCCGTTGTAGGTAAAGCGGAACACGTCCTTTAATTCTCCGGTCGTCTTGACCACATCGTAGAGCGAGATCTTCACGCGGTTCAGCGCGAGCTTCGAGAACGTCAGTTCCGCGCGCTTGCTCATGTAGAGGATCACATCTTTCATCATGATTTTCTTTTCCGTGATCTCCTGCTCAATTTTGTGAATCCGTTCGTCAAAGTCTTCCGGCGCGGCGCTCAGAACCTGCTGCGCAGCGGCAAGCTGCACCCGGCAGTCCTCCAGAGATGCTTTGCACGCGGCAAGGCGTTCACTGTCTGCGGGGCTCAGCGTGCCGCATTCGATGCTGGCCGTCAGGTTCTGGATGCGTCTGCGGAGCTGCTCCAAGGCCTGCTGGCGCTGCATATTCTGCTGTGCGGCAGCGGCCTGAAGCTGCTCCCGTTTCTGATTCAGCGCGTCGATCTCAGACTGGTATCTGACCAGATCATCCG
>CADBOK010000123.1 GCA_902796245.1 Oscillospiraceae bacterium
CCCCCTCACCTTCGACGAGTTTGCAAACCGCATCCATCAGGCCATCTACGTCTCCGCCACGCCCGCCGAGTATGAGCGCAGCCGCGCCGGGCAGATCGCCGAGCAGGTTATCCGCCCCACGGGTCTTCTCGACCCGGAGGTCTTCGTGCGCCCCATCGAGGGGCAGATCGACGATCTGATCGGCGAAATCAACGCCACAACGGACAAGGGCGAGCGGACGCTCGTCACGACGCTGACGAAGAAAATGGCGGAGGATTTGACAAAATACCTGACCGAAAACGGCATCCGCGTGCGCTATATGCACTCGGACATCGGGGCGATGGAGCGTATGGAGATCATCCGCGATCTGCGCATGGCGAAATTCGACGTTCTGATCGGCATCAACCTGCTGCGCGAGGGCCTCGACCTGCCGGAGGTGTCGCTCATCGCGATCCTTGACGCCGACAAGGAGGGCTTCCTGCGCTCGGAAACAAGCCTCATCCAGACCATCGGCCGCGCCGCGCGAAACGCACAGGGCCGCGTGCTGCTCTACGCGGACAAAATTACGCCCGCCATGCGGGCCGCGATGGACGAGACAGCGAGACGCCGCCAGATCCAGGACGAGTATAACAAAGCGCACGGCATCGTGCCGAAGACCATTGTCAAATCCATCCGCGACCTTATTGAAATCTCTGCCTCCCCCACGCCGGAGCACAAGGGCAGGGGCGGCGTGAAGATGACCCGGCAGGAGCTTGCGCGCGAGATCGAAAAGCTCGAGGCGCAGATGCGCAAGGCCGCGCACATGATGGAATACGAATACGCCGCCGTGCTGCGCGACGAGATCATCCGTCTGCGCACGGAGGCAGACAAAAAGTAACATGACGACACAAAAAGAGCTCCTGCCGGGCGTGTTCCTCTCGGCCGTGCAGGACAGGCGGTTCAAGACCGCCTGCTTCAGCCTCAGCTTTCTAAGGCCGCTTTGCGAGGGCGAAGCGGCTATGAACGCGCTGCTGCCAAGCGTTCTGCTGCGCGGCAGCAAAAAAACGCCGTCCATCCGCGCCATTGCCGGGCGGCTGGACGGGCTGCACGGCGCGTCTGCCGGCGCGCTGGTGCGCAAGAAGGGAGAAATTCAGCTCACGGGCCTGTTTGCCGACTGTCTGGAAGACCAATACGCAGGCGAGGCCGTCTTTTCGCGGCTGCTGGACTTTGTATCGGAGCTGCTGTTCTGCCCGCGGACGGAAAACGGCGCATTTCTGCCGGAGCTTGTGCGGCAGGAGCGGGAGAATCTGCGAAACGCCATGCACGGCGTGCTGGACGACAAGGGCGCTTACTGTGAGCAGCAGCTGCTGCGCACCATGTGCCGGGGTGAACGCTATGCCTGCGGCCGTCTCGGAGAGCCGGAGGCGCTGGATAAAATCGATGCGCACACGCTATGGGCGCACGATAAATCGGTGCTGGCTTCATCGCGCGTGGAGCTTTTCTATCTTGGCAGCAAGTCTGCCGAAGAAGCGGAGGCACTGCTCCGGCCGCTGCTGGCGCATCTGCCGCGCAGAGCCTGCGTCCCGGTGGGAACTGCGCCCGGCCCTCGGCCGCAGGCGCTTCGCCGCGTTTCCGAGACAATGCCGCTTGCACAGAGCAGGCTTTCCATCGGCTTCCGCACGGACGTGACGCTGCAAAGCGCGCAGTATCCCGTGATGCTGCTTCTGAACGCGATGCTCGGCGGAGGCGAGCAGAACCGGCTCTATACCGTCGTGCGCGGGCAAAAGGCCCTGTGCTACGAGGCCGGAAGCTGGTACGACGGATACAAGGGTGTTCTCGCCGCGTCCGCAGGCTGCGGCCGCGCAGATCTGCCCGCCGTGGAAGAAGAAATCCTGCGTCAGCTTGCGGAGTTGGCCGCGGGCCGCTTTTCGCAGGCAGAGCTGGAAACGGCCCGCACGGGGCTGCTTTCCGATCTGCGATTGCTGTGCGACAGTCCCGGCAGGCTTGACGAATTTTACACAGGCCGCGCGGCGGCGGGCGTTTCGCAGACGCCTGCCGGACTTGCCGCCGCGCTCCGCGCCGTCACGGCGGAGGATATCTGCGCCGCCGCGCGCGGCGTGCGGCCCGATACGGTCTATACGCTGGAGGAAGCATGAGCTGGAACAACTATCCTGCACTTGGTGAGCGCTGCTATACGGAAACGCTTCCGAACGGCCTGCGCCTGCGCGTCGTGCCGAAGCCGGGCTTTGCCGGGAAATTCGCGTTTCTGGGCGTAAATTTCGGCTCGTGCAACACAAAGCTCCCGCTAAGCGGCGGCTGGCAGACCGTGCCGGACGGCACAGTGCATTTTCTCGAACACCGCATGTTCTGCCTGCCGGGCTGCGACCCGGAGGCGGAATTTTCCCGCCTCGGCGCGGAGTCGAACGCCTTTACCGACTACGCCATGACCGGCTATTATTTCACCTGTACCGACCGCTTCGACGACTGCCTGCGCCTGCTTCTGCGCATGGTCCTGACGCCGTACTTTCCGCCGGAGGCCATGGCGGCCGAGCGCGCCGTCATCGCAGACGAGATCGCGCTCTACGACGATTCGCCCGAGGACTGCGCGCAGGAGCGGCTTTGCCGCGCGCTCTACCGCAGTCACCCCATCCGCATTCCCATCGCGGGCTCCCGCCGCTCCATCCGCGCCATCACGCCGGAGCTGCTGCGGCGCTGCTTTGACGCATATTACGTTCCGTCCAACATGGCGCTCATCGTCATGGGCGACGTGGACGCGCAGGCCGTCTCGCGTCTCGCGCGGGAATGCCTGCCGCCGGACTTCTCCCCGCCTCCTGCGCGCCCCTGCGGCGAGGAAGAGCCCGCGCGCGCGTTCCGGCACAGAACGCGCCGGACGCTGCCGGTCAGCCAGCCGGTCTTTTCCATCGGCTTCAAGGCAGAGCCGTCCGCAAGCCCGCTCCTGCAGGAGCTGACGGGCCAGCTTGCCGCAGAGCTGCTGCTGGGTGAGAGCGCCGCGCTCTATGAAAGCCTCTATACGCGCGGTCTGATCGACGCGGAGTTTTCCTCCGGCTTCACGCGCGTGCCCGGCGCGGCGTTTTTGCAGGCGGGCGGCGCGGGCCGCGGCCCGGAGGCCGTGCTAGAGGCCATTTTGCAGGTGCCGAAGACCGGCTTTGCGCCTGCGCAGTTCGCGCGGCTGAAAAAATCCGTGCGCGGCAGACTCCTACGGGAGCTTGACGGATTCGAATCGACCTGTTATCGTATATGTGAGGCCGTATTCGCAGGCGAAGACTGCTTCTGTGACTTTGCCCTGCTGGATTCCATCACGCTTTCCGATACGGAAGCGTTCCTGACGCAGACAATCACGCCGGAACGCGCCGCGCTCAGTGTGATTGCACCGGAAGAGGCATAAATTTCGGCCCCTACAGAGTCTCGGCGAATCCGTACTGCTTTGCAGATTTTCAACGCAGAGTGGATTTACCGCAGCCATTCAAACGTAACGATTTGCAAATTTGGCTGTACCGTAACAGGCGGCGCGTACCATAGCGCCCGTAAGGTGACTGCGTGTGCTCACAGCGACTATAAATCATGCGTCTGCCTGAACCGTACCCGCAGTACGCACCAAACACATCCAAGCGACCCTTTTCTCCCCATTCTTTTCCGGCAAGACGGAAAAGAATGGGCCGCCGGAGGCAAAGCAAGCTGCTCAATTCAATAGGAGGAATTCATATGTTTCTCACATCTCCCATCACGTTCCCGAATCTCGGCATCGAGATCAACCCAAGCCCCGTGGCCTTTACGGTCTTCGGGAAGGATATCTACTGGTACGGCATCATCATCGCCGCAGGCTTCCTGCTGGCGGTGTACTATGCCATGCGGCGGGCGGATCAGTTCGGCCTGACCCAGGATAATATCATTGATATGCTGA
>CADBOK010000124.1 GCA_902796245.1 Oscillospiraceae bacterium
ACCTCGGAAAACGGGGAGAACTGATGGGGAGAACAAGCAAAAATATTAAGTTAAGAATACCCGAAAAACCCCATAAAATCAAGGGATTCCGGTCAGGGAGCTACCGAGTAGCGACCACGATTTCGAGTCAGGGCCGTTATAACCACTTCGATACCGCTCCGTGCGGGCATATTATAACAGGCGGCTATGGGAAAAGCAAGAGAAATTTCCGGTTCAGGTCTTTTTAATGAACTGATGGCCGCATTTCGGGCAGCGGATGTTGATCTTGCCCTTGCCGCGCGGGACGCGGACGACCTGACGGCAGCCGGGGCAGCGGAAATAGCGGTACTGCTTATCCGTCAGACGGCTGAAAAAGCGCAGGAAGGCCGCGTTTTCGCGCCGCCGCGCCTCGATGTTGCGCGAGTACATGCGGAAGATCGACCAGACAAGCGGAACATAGGCCAGCAGGCTCAGCACAGACATCCACTGCACGCGCCGGCCGCCGATGGCGCTGATGAGAATCAGCACGAACGCAGCGCCGAGCAGGCACTGGTTCAGCCGGTCGGAGCCATAGCGCCCGGCCATAAATTTCCGCAATCCGTCCCCGATTTTCCGAAACATGTTCTGTCACTCCATCTGTAAAACGTTTGATGGAGTCTATTATAAAAACCTGTATGGGAAATACAAGAGCGCGGGCCGATTGTTTATAAAAAGTTTAAATCTTTCCGGATTCCGCTTTTAAAACAACGGTTACGATCTCTGGCCGGTTGCCGATGCGCAGCGGCAGCTTCCGGCTGCCGCCAAGACCGCGGCTGACGATCATGCTGGTCTGCCCCTTCTGATACAGCCCCGCCGTATAGTCCGGGAACAGATCCAGATGCGTTCCGAAGACGGCGCCCACAAACGGCAGGCGCACGATCCCGCCGTGGCCGTGGCCGCATAAGACCGTCTGCACGCCCATGTTCGCCCACAGCTCCAGCTCGTCGTTGCGGTGCGAGAGCATGAGGATATACGCATCCTTGCCCTGCTCCTGCCGAATCTCGCGCACAAGCTGCGCCGGGCGTTTCTGGTCATATGGTCCGTTCGGATCGTCGACCCCGGCCAATACAATGGAGTCTCCTCCCTTTTCCAGCAGCCGGTATTCATTCTGCAGCCGCACAACACCCGCCGCGTCCAGCAGGGAAAAGAGCTCTCTGCGCTTTTCGCGCGAGAGCACCCACTCGTGATTGCCCGTCACATAAAACGTCGGCGCGAGCGCCGTCAGACCCTCCAGCAGCGGCGGAAGCATGGAGAAGTCTGTAAATTCATCGGCCAGATCGCCGGTGAGCGCGATGAGATCCGGGCTTTGCAGGCGCACCAGTTCCAGAAGGTACCGGCTCTGCGCGTCAAAGCGCCTGCCGTGCAGATCGGAGATCTGCACGATGCGCAGTCCGGAAAATGCCTCCGGCAGCGCCGCGCAGACCGCGGTCACGGTGCTCGTCGAAAGCGTGAAATTTTCAAACCATGCCGCTCCGGCCAGCACCAGAGCTGCCGGAAGCAGCCAGCGGCTGCGGCCTCTGCCGCGTTTTTTCTCCTGCATGCGAACCGCCACCTCCTGTCGATCGGCGCTATTTTACCACATCCCGGCCTCAAAGAAAAGCAAAACAGCGCGCCTGCGGGCCGGAAACGCCGGGCTGCAGGCGAAAAAACCGCGCTTTGCGTCCCGGCTATCCATATTTTATATTGTGATATTCGGATTAGAATGCTATAATATCCGAAAAAAGAAAAAATAATGGATGTGCATTGGAATTGAAGTACGGAACCTGGACGATCTCGTCCTATGAGCCTGCCGACGCGAGGGCGTTGTGCGCGGCGGGCTTCTCCCCGATTACGGCTGCGCTGCTTTGCAGCCGCGGCTACCGGGACGCGGGCGCAGCCCGCGAATTTTTATCCTGCAGCACCCCTCTGTCGTCTCCCTTTGATCTTCTGGACATGGACAAGGCTGCCGCCCGCGTGAAGCAGGCGCTGTCCCGGCGCGAGCATATCGCCGTTTTCGGCGATTACGACGTCGACGGCATCACGGCGACCTGCCTGTTAACGGAATATCTGCGCAGCAAGGGCGGCCAAGTGACCAGCTATATCCCCGCCCGGCTGGAAGAGGGCTACGGGCTGAATCCCATCGCCATCGACACGCTCAAAAAGCAGGGCGTGGAGCTGATCGTGACGGTCGACTGCGGCATCACAGCAAATAAAGAGGCCGCGCTGTGCCGCGAGCTCGGCATTGATCTGGTCATCACCGACCACCACGAGTGCAAATCCGAGCTGCCGCAGGCCGCCGCGCTCGTCGATCCGCACCGCAGGGACCAGCCCCAACCGGCCGCGGAGCTGGCCGGCGTCGGTGTGGCGTTCAAGCTGGCCGCCGCCATCGAGGGCGAGCAGGAAAAGCTGCTGGATCAATACTGTGATTTTCTCTGCCTCGGCACCGTCGCGGACGTCATGCCCCTGACGGGAGAGAACCGCACGATGGTCGCGCGGGGCTTAAAGGCGCTGGAAAATCCGAAGCGCGTCGGCATCGCAGCCCTGATGGCCGAATGCTCCGTGCAGAAGGGGCCCGTGACCGCGGGCACCATCGGCTATACGCTCGCTCCGCGCATCAACGCTGCCGGGCGCATGGGCGAGGTCGAGATCGCGACGGAGCTGTTTCTGACGCGCGACGCGGGCCGCGCGGTCGAGCTGGCGGGGACGCTCTGCCGTCTGAACCGCAGGCGGCAGGAGATCGAAAGCAGCATCTACCAGTCCGCCGTCTCCATGCTCCCGCCCGGCGGGCCGCCGCAGGCAATCGTGCTGGCCGACGAGAGCTGGCACCAGGGCGTGGTCGGCATCGTGGCCTCCCGCATGGCGGAGGAATACAGCTGCCCGACGTTCCTTATCTGTCTCGACGGCGACAAGGGCAAGGCCTCGTCGCGCTCCTACGGCGGATTCAACCTGTTCCGCTCGCTCGAGCAGCTGTCCGGGCTGCTGGAAAGCTACGGCGGACATGAGCTTGCCGCCGGCTTTACCATCCGGCGCGAGAGCATCGCGCCCTTCCGGGAAAAAATGATAACCCTGTGCGCGCAGTTTCAGGAATCGGAGGCATGCAGCACGGCGCTTGCCATCGACTGCGAGATCCCGCCGGAGCTGCTGACCATTGAAAATATCCAGGCGCTGGGCGATCTTGAACCCTGCGGCGCGGGCTGCCCAAGACCGCTTCTGTGCATGCGCGGGCTCCGCGTGACGGAGCTTGCGGAGGTCGGCGGCGGCAAGCATCTTCGCCTGCGGCTGAGCAAGGGCGCGTATACCTGGGGCGCGATCTTCTTCTCGACCAACGCGCAGCGCGCCGCCGTGGCGCAGGGCGACGTGGTCGACATCGCGTTCACGCCGCAGATCAACGAATACCGCTCCATGCGCTCCGTGCAGCTGAATCTCGTGGATATCCGGCCCGACAAGGCCTTCCGCGAGGCGCAGGGACACGACCGCGCCGTCTACCACAAGCATCTGGCGGGCGGCGAGCTCAGCTGCGACGAGGCCGGGTGTCTGCTGCCCACGCGGCAGGATTTTGCCGCCGTGTGGCGGTATCTGGCGGCTTTTTCGCAGGACGGCGTCCTGACCGAGGAGCTCGGCTGCCTAAGCCGCAAAATTTCGCGCTGCGCGAAGCTTCCCTTGAGCGCGGGAAAGACGCGCATCTGTCTCGACGTTCTGGCCGAGCAGGGGCTTCTGCAGCTTGAGCAGCGGCCGAAGGCGCTGTATATCCGCCTGTGCGCGGACGGCCGGAAGGTCGATCTTGAAAAAAGCCCGATTTTGATCCATCTGAAAAAGCAGAAGGCAGGAACCTGAATGGAAACCAAACAAGAGCATTACGAGTCCATGATGCAGGCAATCACCCGCTACGCCCCCTCCGCAGATCTGGAGGTCATCCAGCGGGCGTATGAATACGCCGACGAAAAGCATAAAAACCAGCTTCGCAAATCCGGAGAACCCTATATCATCCATCCGCTGGCCGTGGCCGAGATCGTGGCTGAGATCGGTCTCGACACCGACGCGATTACGGCGGCGCTGCTGCACGACTGTCTGGAGGACACCGACGCGAGCTTTGAAGAAATTTCGCGCCTGTTCGGCGAGACGGTCGCGAATCTGGTCGAGGGCGTCACAAAGCTGACGCGCGTGCAGTATTCCACGATGGAAGAGCAGCAGATGGAGAATCTGCGCAAGATGTTCATGGCCATGTCGAAGGACATCCGCGTCATCCTCATCAAGATCTCGGACCGTCTGCACAACACCCGGACGCTGCAGTACCAGACGCCGGCCAAGCAGATCTCCAAGTCCATGGAGACGATGGAGGTCTACGCGCCGCTGGCACACCGGCTCGGCATGCAGAAGATCAAGTGGGAGCTGGAGGATACGTCCTTGCAGTATCTCGACCCCGAGGGCTATCAGGAGATCATCGACTATCTCAAAAAGAACGAGGACAGCGCCAACAGCTTCATGAACGCCATCCAGTCGAAGATCACGAACCGTCTGGCCTCCGTCGGCATCCACGGCTCCATCTATGGCCGCATCAAACACACCTATTCCATCTACCGCAAGATGCGCGCGCAGAACAAAACCATCGACGAGCTGTACGACCTGTATGCGTTCCGCGTGATCGTGGACAATATCGCCGACTGCTATAACGTCCTCGGCCATATCCACGACCTCTTTAACCCCATCCCGGGCCGCTTCAAGGACTATATCTCCACGCCGAAGCCCAACATGTACCAGTCTCTGCACACGACCGTCATCGGCTCGCAGGGCATCCCGTTTGAGGTGCAGATCCGCACGTGGGAAATGCACCAGACGGCGGAATACGGCGTCGCGGCGCACTGGAAATACAAGCAGCATGTGGGCGAGGGCTCGGAAAAGGAATTCGAGTGGGTGCGAAGACTCCTGGAAAACCAGCAGGACGTCGAAGCCGACGACTATATCCACTCGCTCAAGGTCGACATGTTCGACGACGAGGTCTTCGTCTTTACCCCCAAGGGCAAGGTCATCTCCCTGCCCGCAGGCTCCACACCGATCGACTTCGCCTACGCCATTCACTCCGCCGTCGGCAATTCCATGATCGGCGCGAAGGTCAATAACCGCATCGCAAGCTACGACGCGCCGCTGCATAACGGCGACATCGTCGAGATTTTAACCTCCAAATCCGCCAAGGGCCCGCGCCGCGACTGGCTGAACATCTGCCAGTCCAATCAGGCCCGCATCAAGATCAAGCAGTGGTTCAAGCGGGAGAAGCGCGACGAAAATATCGTCCGCGGCAAGACGAGCTTTGAGGCGGAGCTGCGCCATGCCGGCGTCGATCCCGACATTCTCCAGAACGCCGAGGTCCTGCCGGTCATTCTCAAAAAGGTCAGCTTTGAATGTCTGGACGATATGTACGCCGCCATCGGCTACGGCGGTCTGACCGCCGCGAAGGCCGTCGGCCGCATCCGCGACGATCTGACGAAAGCGACCCGCTCACTGGCGCCCAAGCCGCTCGCGCGGCAGGAGACGCCCGCCATCAATTCCTCCGGCGTCATCGTCGAGGACATCGGCTCGTGCATGATTAAATTCAGCCGCTGCTGCACGCCAGTTCCCGGCGACGAGATCATCGGCTTTATCACCAAGGGCTACGGCGTGTCCGTCCACCGGAAGGACTGCCCGAACGCAAAGGCCGCGCTCGACCCCGCACAGAAGGGCCGCTGGGTCAAGGTCACGTGGGCGGAGGCCCCGGACGCGATGTTCTCCACGTCTCTGGAGATCGAGGCTGACGACCGCGACGGGCTGATGCTGGACGTGGCGACGATCCTCACATCTTTGCGCCTGCGCACGAGCGAGATGAGCGCCCGCTCCGTCGGCGGCGGCACCGCCATCGTCTGCCTGCGCTTCGGCGTCCACAACCTCACCGAGCTCGAAAACGTCCGCACAAGACTGCGCGGCATTTCGGGCGTGCATAACGTCGAACGCGGAACAGAGTAAGGGCGGCAGCTTTTCGGGAAATCCGCAAGCATTTTCCTCCTCGTTTGTAGGGGCCGATGCCCACATCGGCCCGTTGGGCAGTTGTGGATTCGCCGAAGGTTTCCGTAAAAACCGGTGCATCCTGCGGGCGGACAGAGTCGTCCGCCCCTACAGAGAGAGCAGTGTTGTTGTAGGGGCCGACGACTCTGTCGGCCCATCTGGAAGTTGCAAATTCGCCGCAGATTTCCGTAAAAACGGTGCAATCTGCCGGGTCGATGTGTACCGGCAAGCGGTAGACCCACATCCGTAACGCTCCTTCGTCGCGAACGGCTGTGACCGGCATCGGCCCCTACAATCATACGCATAAGCGCGTGCAAATTCATCGCAAATATCCAAAAAAATCAACCGCATCCTGCCGGGCGGAGCAGAGCCCCGCCCCTACCAGGTCTTGGGCAAATTCGTACTGCCTCTCAAATTTTGAATGCAGAGCATTCCCACAAAATGAAAGGAACTCACTATGAAAGCAGTCGTTACCCGCGTGAATTCCGCCAGTGTTTCCATTGACGGCGCCGTTCACGGAATGATTGGAAAAGGATTTTTGATTCTGCTCGGCATCGGGCCGGAGGATACGCCCGCGCTTTGTCGGAAGCTGGCCGAAAAGGTGCTGGGGCTGCGGGTATTCCGCGATGAGAATGATAAAATGAACCGCTCGCTCGCCGACATCGGCGGGAGCGTCCTTGTCGTGAGCCAGTTCACGCTCTACGGCGACGTGAGCCATGGCCGCAGGCCGAGCTTTATCGGCGCGGCCAAGCCCGAGCTTGCCATCCCGCTTTATGAGCAGTTCCTCGCCGAGTGCGAACGCCTCGGCTTCCCGCCGCAGCACGGCGAATTCGGAGCCTATATGCAGGTCGCGTCGGAAAACGACGGGCCTGTGACGCTGATCGTCGACACGGACGATCTCAGATAAGGAGACGCTATGAACATTCAGACGCTCACGCTGGGGCCGCTGGCCACCAACTGCTATCTTGTCCGCGCGGACGAAAGCAGCCGCGCCGTCATCATCGACCCCGCCGCAAATTCCAAACGGCTGCTGGCCGCGCTGGAGGAGCAGGGACTGACGCTCGAGGCGATTTTGCTGACCCACGCGCATTTTGACCACATCGGCGCGCTTAAAAACCTGCACGCGGCGACAAACGCGCCGGTCTATCTCGGCGAGGCCGACAAGGACGACCCCAGCCATATGTGCCACGGTCTGCTGATTTATACCGACACGTACCGGGACGGCGATGCCGTCACGGCGGGCGGTTTGCGCTTTCAGGTGCTCTCTACGCCCGGCCACACACCGGGCTCCGTGTGCCTGCTGTGTGAAAACGTGCTTTTCTCCGGCGACACGCTTTTCGCGGGCTCGTATGGCCGGACAGACTTCCCCGGCGGGAGCAGCCGGGATATGGCCGCGTCTTTAAAGCGGCTGTCCAGTCTGCCGCCCGAGACGCGCGTGCTGCCCGGCCACGGGCCGTCCAGCACCATCGAAGAAGAGCTGCACACCAATCCGTATCTGCGGGGGCTCGGGATCGAATGAAGCTGTATCTGAAAAACCACACCGAGCGCTACCCGGTCGAGCAGCTGCAGCTGCAGCTGTTCGCGCAGGAGCCGAGCGAATTCTGCACGGAGCCGTTTACCGGCGACGGGACCGTCTCGTCCCTCTCGCGGGGAAAACAGTACCTGACGGCCACGGCGAAGGTCACATATCAGGGCAAGACCGGCTTCGCCGTCAACCGCGTGCGTCTGGAAAAGGCCGACGTGCGCGCGACGCGGCGTATTTTGCAGCGCAGCTATTATCTTGCCGCTTTGCAGGTGCTGCCTGCCGCGCCGCCGTGGGGCGCGCTCTCCGGCGTGCGGCCGACAAAGCTGTCTACAAAATGCCTGATGAATGGCGGCAGCGAAAAGGACGCGGAACGGCTGCTGCGCGAGGTCTATTTCGTCTCGCCGGAGCGGGCGCGGCTCTGCGTCGATGCCTCCCGGCACACGGTCGAGGCGTCGAAACTGCTTGACGCGGACGATCTTTCCGTGTATATTGGGATTCCGTTCTGCCCGACGCGCTGCGCGTACTGCTCGTTCGTGAGCCAGTCCATCGAGCGCTTCGGGGCGTTTTTGCCTGCGTATCTCGACGCGCTGCTGCGCGAGATCGCGCACACCGGCGCGCTGCTCAAAGACTCGGGCTTCCACATCCGCACGCTCTACATGGGCGGCGGTACGCCGACGACGCTCTCGAGCGCGCAGATGGCGCGCCTGCTGGAGGCGGTCAACACGCATTTTGACCTGTCCCGCTGTCTGGAATTCACCGTCGAGGGCGGAAGACCCGATACGCTGGATTTTGAAAAGCTCTGCGTCATTAAAAACGGCGGCGCGACGCGCATTTCCATCAACCCGCAGACCATGTCTGATAAAGTGCTCGAGGCCGTGGGCCGCAGGCACACGGCGCGGCAGACCGTCGAAGCATATGAGCAGGCCGTCCGGGCCGGGTTCGACGATATCAACATGGATCTCATCGCGGGCCTGCCCGCGGACGATGAGGCGGGCTTCGCCGGCTCCATTCGGCAGGTGCTGGATCTAACCCCCAGCAACGTCACGGTCCACACGCTGGCACTGAAAAAGGGCGCGGCGCTGTTCGGCTCGCGCATGGCCCTTCCTTCGCAGGAGGCGGTCGCCGCCATGCTCACGGGCGCGGAGGACGCGCTGCGGCAGAGCGGCTACGAGCCGTATTACCTCTACCGGCAGAAGTACATGTCCGGCAGCTTTGAAAATACCGGCTGGTGCCGTCCGGGCTATACCGGGCTTTACAACATATACATGATGGAGGAGCTGCACACCATCCTCTCTCTCGGCGGCGGCGGGATGAACAAGATCAACCTCCCGGAGGAAAAGCTTGCCCGTTACCACAATCCGAAAATTCCGCAGGACTATATCTCCCGCATCGACACGATTCTGGAGCAGAAGGACGAGATCTTCTCGATCCTGCGCGAGAGCCGCGAACAGAACCCGTAAAAGGAGGGCTTCCATGGATACACTGTTTTCTCATGTCAACGTCGTTACGATGAACGAGCAGATGACGCTCTGGCAGGACGCCTTTGTCGGCGTCACCGACGGCAAGATCGCCTATATGGCGAAAAAGCCGCCCGAGGAAAAGCCGAAGAAGATCATTGACGCGACCGGCATGGTCTTGATGCCGGGCCTTATCAACTGCCATACGCATCTGCCCATGTATCTGCTGCGCGGCTATGCCGACGATCTCAATTTACAGGACTGGCTGCAGCACTATATCTTCCCGCGCGAAGACCGGCTCGATGGCCGCGCCGTCAGGGCGGCCACGACGCTCGCCATCGCCGAGGCGCTGCGCTTCGGCACGACAAGCGTGTCGGACATGTATTATTTTTGCGATGAGATCTGCCAGACCGTGGCAGAGTCCGGCATCAAGGCCAATATCTCCCGCGGCACATCCATGTTTCTGGGAGACGACTTCTGCTTCGACACCTTCCCGGCCTGCCAGGAGCTGGTCGCGCTCAAGGAAAAATGGCACGACTATGACAACGGCCGCATCAAAATCGAGGCCTCCGTCCACGCCGAGTATACCTCGACGTATCAGCTCTGGGACGCGCTGGCGGAGTATGCCGTCAACAACGGCCTGCAATTGCAGGTACATCTGTCCGAGACGAAGAAGGAACACGACGAGTGCGTGGAGAAATACGGTCTCACGCCTGCGCAGGTGCTCGACTGCCATCACGTGTTCGACGTGCCCACGGTCGCGGCGCACTGCGTCCATGTGACGCAGGAGGATATGCAGCTGCTGGCAAAGCGCCATGTCTCCGCGGCGCACTGCCCGGTCAGCAATCTGAAGCTGGCCTCCGGCTGCGCGGACGTGCTCGGCATGGTCAGGGCCGGGATGAATGTCTGCCTCGGCACCGACTCCGTCGCGTCCAACAACAACCTCGATCTGTTCGAGGAGATCAAGGCCGCCGCGCTCATGGCCAAGGGCAGGACCGGCGACCCGAAGGCGCTGCCGGCAGAGGCTGCGCTCATGATGGCGACGGTCTGCGGCGCGAGAGCGCAGGGCAGAAGCGCCGAGTGCGGCGTGATTGAGCTCGGCATGGACGCAGACCTCATTCTGCTGGACTTCAACCAGCCGCATCTGATCCCGTGCCACAACGTGCTCTCGCAGCTTGTCTACGCGGCCTCCGGCCACGACGTCGCGCTGACGATGGTGCGCGGCAGAATCCTGTACGCGGACGGCAAATATCCCACGCTGGATATTGCAGGCGCTCTGAAGGAGCTGCACGACTACGCGATCCCCAGAGTCTTCTCTGATGAACCGGAGGCGCAGGCATGAGCGGCGGAACAGCACCCAAAAAGCAGAGCTTTTTACAGGGCGTGGCGGTCCTGACCGCCGCGACCATCATTGTCAAGCTCCTTGGCTTCATCTACAAGGTCCCCCTGCAGAACATTCTGCAGGAGCGGGGCTTCGGCTATTTCAATACGGCCTATGACGTCTATAACGTCCTGCTGATGATCTCCACGACGGGTCTGCCCGTCGCCGTCAGCCGGATGATCTCGCAGGCGCAGGCGCTCGAGAATTACGCGCAGATCCGCAAGATTTACTCCGTCTCCATGAAGGTCTTCCTGACCATCGGCGTCGTCGGGACGCTCGTCATGCTCGTGTTCTGCAAGCCGCTGTCCGTCATGGTCACGACGAATGAAAATTCGTGGGCTGCCATCGCGGCGCTTTCGCCGTGCGTGCTGCTCATCTGCATCGTCTCGGCCCACCGGGGCTTCTTCCAGGGCCAGAGCAACATGACGCCCACGTCCGTCAGTCAGGTCTACGAGGCCATGATCCGCATGGTCTTCGGTCTCGGCGGCGCATATCTGATGCTCAAGAAAACCGGCAGTCTCGTCTATGCCGCCGCGGGCGGCATCTTCGGCGTGACGGCAGGCTGCATCGTGGCCGTTATCTATCTGCGCATCCAGTTCGGCAAGTCCAACCAGATCCTGCGGCAGGGCGGCGGCGAGGCCAAGTCCACCCGCCAGACCATGAAGGAGCTGCTCATCATCGCCATCCCCATCACGCTGGGCTCGGCGGGATTGCAGATCATCAATCTGTTCGACACGATGATCTATATGCGGCGGCTGACCGGCGCGCTCGCGTGGTCGTCCGACGCGGCGGATACGGCCAAGGGCATCTATAACTTCTGCCAGACCATCTTCAATCTCCCCTGCTCGCTCATCACGCCCATCACCATCTCGATCATTCCGACCGTAACCGCAGCGCTGACCAAAAACAACGCCGCGGGCGCGCGGCACACGGAGGAATCCGCCGTGCGCACCATGAGCCTCATCGCCATGCCGTGCGCGGTGGGTCTGGCCGTTCTGTCGGAGCCGATCATCCGCCTGCTTGCAGGCAACTACGGCCCCGAGAGCGTCGCGACCGCGACGCCGATCCTGGCCTATCTCGGCATTGCCGTGATCTTCAACAGCACGGTCCTTCTGTTCAACGCCATCATGCAGGCGCACGGCGACGTGACGACGCCGGTCATCAACATGCTCATCGGCGGCGTTGTGAAGGTCATCGTCAACTATATCCTTGTGGCCATCCCGTCTCTCAACATCATCGGCGCGGCCATCGGCACCATCGTCTGCTATGTGACCATTACGGTGCTCGATCTCATCGCCATGCGCCGCTCCGTCACGACGCGCCCGGCCATTTTCCGCAATGTGCTCCGCCCGGCGGCCGCCGCCGGGATTATGGGCGCGGCAACGTTCTTTGCCGCGGCACTGCTGCGGAATCTGACGGATTCGAATACCATCGTCTGCCTCGGCGCGCTGATTGCGGCGGTGATCGTGTATGCGATTTTCGTCGTTGTTCTGCGGTGCATCACGTATGAGGACTGCATGCTGCTGCCGAAGGGCGAAAAAATCGCAAAAATCCTGCATATCAAACAAAAAACATGAAATTCCCACTTGCGAAAGAGACGAAAGTATGATAAATTTTACTAGCAAACCGCGCTATACGCTGGACGACCTCATTCGGCTGGTACACGTGCTGCGCGCGCCGGGCGGCTGCCCGTGGGACGCGGCGCAGACGCATCTGTCCATCCGCCGCAATTTTCTCGAGGAAGCCTACGAGGCCTGCGAGGCGCTTGACCTGGACGACGCGGCCATGCTCCGCGAAGAGCTGGGCGACGTGCTGCTGCAGGTGCTGTTCCACGCGGATATCGAATCCGACCGCGGCCGCATGACCATCGACGACATTGCCGACGCGGAGTGTAAAAAGCTCATCTTCCGTCACCCGTTCCTGTTCGGCGGCGAGAGCGCCAGCTGGGACGAGCTGAAGCAGCAGGAAAAGGGCCAGAAAACAACCGGCGAAGCCATGCAGGGCGTCGCCAGATCGCTCCCCGCGACGTGGCGGGCGGAGAAAATTCAGAAAAAAGCCGCGAAAACCGGCTTTCGCTGGGAATCTGCCGGGCAGGCGCTGGATAAACTAGCAGAAGAAGCGCAGGAGCTGCGCGAGGCCGTGCAGGACAATACGAACATCGACGAGGAGCTGGGCGACCTGCTCTTTGCCGCCGTCCGCGTCGCTTCCACGCTGGACAGGGATCCCGAACAGGCGCTGCACAACGCCTGTGAAAAATTCATCAAACGATTTACCGCTATGGAGCAGAGCATTCTCGCAGACGGACGCACTCCTGAGGAGTTGTCCCGCGAGGAGCTGCTTGCCAGTTGGGACGCGCAAAACGTAACGGGCGGTGAACAATAAATTCATACTTTAGGAAAAGAGGATCTACACATGAATAAGACCGAATTGATCGCGGAAGTCGCAAAGAAGTGCGGCATGTCCAAGAAGGACGCGGAAAAGGCTGTCACCACCACGTTCGACACCATCGCAGAGGCTCTGAGCCAGGGCGATAAGGTTCAGCTCGTCGGCTTCGGCGGCTTCGAGACGAAGAAGCGCGAGGCGCGCATGGGCCGCAACCCCAAGACGAAGGAAGCCATCGAGATTCCGGCGACCACCATCCCCGTCTTCAAGGCCGGCAAGGCGCTGAAGGACAAGACCGCAAAATAATGCAGCCAGACAGGGCAGCCGAAGCGCTGCCCTGTTTTTTCGCAGTTTCTGCATTTTTTCAGGATTTCCGGTTGACTTTTCCGGGCTTTCCGGCTATAATAAATCGGTCTGCGAAGCGCAGACGATCCTTGCCGCAGGCGGGACCTGCGGCCATAAGTCCAGAAGGAGGTGCAACATCATGGCAAAACTTTCCGCAAAGTA
>CADBOK010000125.1 GCA_902796245.1 Oscillospiraceae bacterium
GGGATCCTTATGCTCGCGCTGCGGCTCGGCATATTCCGCGCGGGGACGGTTCCTGATGGCCGTCACGATGCTGGATACCGTCATGTTAAGGCTCGTGATGAGGCTCAGCAGCATGCCGATAATGACAACGGCAGCCGCGCCGATGCGGCTGATGAGCGCTTCGAGCAGACTTGCAAGCCCGCCTGCCAGCACACCGCCCGCCGTGCCGTCAATGCCGCCGTCCCAGAGCGCGGGAATGACGCTCCAGTCCCATTCTGCGGCAAATTTTCCGCCGACCAGCTGCACAAGGCTGCCGATGAGCGCGGCCGTCAGGAACGTACACGTCACGCGCAGCGCGACGGGCCGGCCGTCGTGCAGGATCAGAATGAGGAAGCTCATGATGAACGAGAACGGCAGGATGTAGAAGCCCGCGCCGATGAGCCCCCGGAAGAGCGACGTCAGCAGATTCAAAAACGCGGCATTCATCTTGAAGCAGCATAAGATCGTCAGCAGCGCAAGCACAGCGCAGACGCCTGCGCCGATCTCGCGCCGGATGGGCGCGGGCTGCTTTTTCGCCGGTTTTTTCCGTCCACGGGAGGATGTTGATTTTCTTTTGTTTGTAGAAGCCATATGACCGTAACACCTCACGAGATCAGGGACAGGATCAGCGTCAGCAGACCCGCGCCCCAGCAGTAATAGCAGAAGCCGCCGAATTTCCCGCGCTGCGCAATGCGGTTGAGCGCGAAAATGGCGAGATAGCCGGAAACGAATGCGGCGGCGACGCCGCACAGATACATCGGAACCTCCGGCCAGTTGATCCCGGCGGAGACCGCCTTGACGAGCGAGAGAAGATTCGCGCCGAGTACGGCGGGGATCGAGAGCAGGAACGAGAATTTGACGGCAAGCATCCGGTCAAATCCGCGCAGCATCCCGGCGGAGATCGTCGTCCCGGAACGCGACAGCCCCGGCACGACCGCGATCATCTGCGCAAGGCCGATGACGAGCGCGTCCGAGAGCGTCATGGCTTTTTCCGTCTTATTGCCGTGGCCGAACCGGTCGGCCGCCAGCAGCAGAAAACCCGTCGCGATCAGGGCAAAGCCGATAAAGAACGTGTCATAGAACAGGGCGTCAAGATAATCGCTCAGGAACGCTGCCGGAATGAGCGGCAGCGTCGCCACGATGAGAAACAGCAGCAGCCTCCGCCGGGGAGGATCCTGCCGCGCGCCGCGCTTGGGCTTTTTGATGTGCAGCATCATAAGCCCTTCACGGCAGAGCCCGCGCAGCTCCGTATGATACGCAACGACCACCGCCCCGAGCGTCCCCAGATGCAGCAGCACATCGAACAGCATCTGGTTTTCCAGATCGCCGATGCGCAGGAAGTTTTGCAGGATCGCAAGATGTCCGGAGCTGGAGATCGGCAAAAACTCCGCGAGCCCCTGTATGATTCCAAGTAAGATGGCTGTCCAATAGGTCATACCAGATCCTCCGTCCGAAAGTCGCCGCCCGCATCGGGCGGCATACCAATTTATATTAACACAGATTCAAAAATATTTCCACTGTACGTTCGAAAAAACCACGGCAGAAAACATGCGGCAGCCGCTTATGTGCCGAAAAGCCTCCCTCCGCCGCGGGTCAATGCGCGGCAGTGGGAGGCTTTGCCTGTTGGATTTACAGAGAAAAATCCGCGTCGTCGTGCTCCGGCTTCCGGACGGACGGGCGGCCGGGGATGCGGCGGAGGGGATCATAGCGGAAGCGGCGGCAGCGGTGGCCGCTGGGGACGATGCCGCAGAACTGGCAGACCATCGTCTCATCGTCAATTTTCCCCGCAAACTGGCAGTAGGTACAGTAGCGGTCGATCTTCTTTCGGAACAGCATAGGCAAGCCGCCTCTCTTTTCTTTCGTGTTGTCCCCCATTATACACGCTTTCCGCGCAAATTGCTATGGTACTTTTTGCGAAAAAACAGCAGGCTCACCGCGCACAGGAGAAGCGAGACTGCGCCCGCCGTTTCCGGGCCCTCCGCGCCGGAAAACGCAGCGGCGGGCCAGTCCTCCGCATGCAGCAGCGGCGCGGATACGAGCGCGAGCGTACAGGCGATTGCGGCCTGAAGCGCCTTGCACGGCAGAAGGAGCTTCCCGGTCAGGCCCTGCTCCTGCACGGCGGCCCGGCTCTGCGCCAGAACGCTCACGCCGCCGAAGGCCAGCAGCGCCGAGGCGATGCATAGCTTCCAGTGAAGCGCAAGCGCGCAGTCCGTCAGCGCAGCGCAGCCCGCAGACAGCTCCAGCGCGCCGAGAACCAGCGGCAGGGCCTCCGCCGGCACGAAGCGGCCCGCGGCAAGCAGAAAATAGCGGGAAAGCACAGAAAAGACCGTGATGAACATGCAGATGTGGATCGCGCTCATTCCCGCGCGGCGCACGGATTCGGAAAAGGCCGCGGCGAAGGACTCCGGCTGCGGCAGCTTTGCGGCGGCTCTTGCGGGTGCGGTCTGTTTCTTCGCGGTCAGGCGGCAGGCAAGCACGGCAGAGACGATCTGCACCGCGTATAAAAACGCGCCCGCCGCCGCGCTTTTGAAGACCGCGCCGCCGAGCACGCCGAAGATGAACGACGGCCCCGCCTGATTGCAGACGGCAAGCGCACGCTCGGCATCCGGCCTGGAAAGCTCGCCGCGCGCGTAAAGCGTGCCCGCCGCCTGCGCCCCTGCGGGATAGCCGCCGAGAAGTCCCAACAGAAACGCGCTGCCCGCAGCGGGCGGCAGGCGAAGGAGCTTTGCCGCAGGCCCTGCGAAGCGCACGGAGAGCCGCGCGGAATAGCCCAGAAGCAAAAATAAATTGCTGCACACAAAAAACGGAAACAGCGACGGCAAAATCACCCGCCCGCAGAGCGCAAGCGCGCTGCGGACCCCGTCCGCCGCAACCTGCGGCAGGGCAATGAGCAGGACGAACGACGCAAGAAGCGCGAGCGCCTGGAAAATCTTTTTCATGCCTCTCCCCTCCCTTGGATAAAAACCTATGCGGCGGAGGAAAGAATTAGTCTGTCCGGCATAAGCATATAGCAAACGAAAAACAGGAGGCGCTGCCGTTTGAAAAAACTGCGTTCGTATCTGGCCGCTGCGTCTGCGCGGCTGGGGCTGCCGATGGATATCGCCGCGGGGCTGCCGCATCTGGAGGTCAACGGATTCCGGGAGTGCTCGGTCGACCGGCACACCGGGATTCTGGAATACAACCGGGAAAAGATCGTGATCGGGCTGAACATCGGCAGTCTGACCGTTGTGGGAAGCGGGCTGGAGATCCGGCAGATGCACCGCGAGCGGCTGACGATCATCGGGAACATCACCTGTCTGACCTACGGCGAGGGAGGTCTGCGCGGATGTGGCGGGTAATCTGGTTTTTCCTCGGCGTGTCGCGGCTGTCCATCACAGGAGCAAGTCCGGAATGGTGCATGCAGCGGCTGGCAAAGGCGCGCGTCGCGTTTCATTTTGGCGCGAAGCCGGACGAGTTTACCGCCGAGGTCTGGGTTTTGCGGCGGGACGAGGCGCGTGCCGCGCAGCTTATCCGCATGGGTGGGTGCGACTGCGAGGTTCTGGAACACGGCGGCTTTGCCGCCGTGTTCGGCGGACTGGGAAAGCGGCCCGTGCTGCTCGTTTTGCTGGCGGCTGCCATTGCGGCGGCGATCGTCGTGCCGAAATTCGTCTTTTTCTATGCGGTCGAGGGAAACGAAACCGTTCCGAGCGCGCAGATTTTGCGCGAGCTGCGGGAGCTCGGCGTGGGGTTCGGGACGTATGGGCCTTCCATCAAGCCGCAGGAGCTGAAAAACCAGATGCTGCTGCGCATTCCGAAGCTGCAGTGGCTGACGGTGCAGCAGAGCGGCATGTGCGCGCGCGTGGTCGTGCGGGAACGGCCCGACAAGGAGCCGGTGCTCGACCGAAAGGCGCCGACGGACGTGATCGCCTCGCGCGCAGGGGTCTTAACGCGCGTGGAGGCCGTAGCCGGGAACTGTCTCTGCGCGCCGGGGCAGGCCGTCGCGGGCGGGGAGCTGCTGGTGTCGGCCTACACGGACTTCGGCTTTAAAACGCAGGTGACAGCAGCGCGGGCGGAGATCTATGCAGAAACAGTCCGGCAGGCCGTGTGCGTTCTGCCGGAGACGAAGACGGTCAAAGACAGTCGCACAGCTGCACGCTGTGCAGTCAGTCTGCTTGTCGGGCGGCGGCGGATTTCGCTCTTCGGTGCGGCTATGCCGGAGCGTGCCTGTGAAAAAGAGACAAAAATACGGTATCTGACGCTTCCCGGCGGGTTTTCTTTGCCGTTGGGGATTGCAATTACAAGAATTTGTGAGTATGATACAAGAGAAGAAACATTGCGGGCGCAGAACGCGGAGAAGCAGCTTCTGGAGCAGGTGCAGGCTGACGCGAAGCGCGACATGATTGCCGGAACTGTCAGGGACTGCTCGGTCCGGACGGAGCAGTCCGGCGGATGTATCCGTCTGTATGCCAGTCTGCGGTGCGAGGAAATGATCGCGCGCATGCGGCCCGCAAGCCTGAAGGAAGCGATTGAATGACAGAACGAACCATCAATGCCGAGCGCGTCGAGCAGCTCATCGACGTCTTCGGCTCCTTTGACGAAAATGTGCGCCGGATTGAGGACGCCTTCGGCGTCAAAATCACGAACCGGAACAATGAGCTCAAGGTCACAGGTGACGAGGAAGCCGCCGACAAGGGCTGCCGCGCAATCGAAGCGCTGCTGGCGCTGTCGGCCAAGGGCGAGGAGATCGACGAGCAGAAGGTGCGCTATCTCATCCAGCTCGTCAACACGGGAAACGAGGATCAGGTCGGCAAAATGGCCAAGGACGTCGTCTGCGTTACGGCCAAGGGGCGGCCCGTCAAGGCCAAGACCATCGGCCAGCAGAATTATCTCAAGGCCATTGAGAAAAACACGATCACCATCGGCGTCGGCCCTGCCGGTACGGGCAAGACGTATCTGGCCGTTGCGGAGGCCGTGGCGGCGTTCCGCGCCAAAACGGTCAACCGCATCATCCTGACGCGGCCCGCCGTGGAGGCGGGCGAGCGGCTGGGCTTTTTGCCGGGAGACTTGCAGAACAAGGTTGACCCGTATCTGCGGCCGTTATATGACGCGCTGTTTGACATGCTGGGGCCGGAGACATACGGAAAATATCTTGAGCGCGGGAATATCGAGGTCGCGCCGCTGGCCTATATGCGCGGGCGGACGCTGGACGACAGCTTCATCATTCTGGACGAAGCGCAGAACACCACGCGCGAGCAGATGAAAATGTTCCTGACGCGCCTCGGCTTCGGCTCAAAGATCGTCATCACCGGCGACATCACGCAGATCGATCTGCCGGGCGACAAGGTCAGCGGGCTGAAGGAGGCCATCCGGGTGCTGGACGGAGTCGAGGATATCCAGATCTGCCGTCTGACGCCCGCAGACGTAGTGCGGCACGTGCTGGTGCAGCGCATCGTTGCGGCCTATGACAAATATGAAAAGAACCGGCTGCCGGACGAACGCGCCCGTACATTTACAAAGAAGCCGGACTGGAAGAGGGAGAAAAAATGAAGCACCGCATTGTCATCCGCTGCGAGGGCCGCAGCTTGCGCGATTTCGCGCTCAAGCTGCAGATCTCCAAATGTATCACCGCCGCACTGGCCCATCAGGGCGTCGACACGCCCTGCGAGATCAACGTCCTTGTGACGGACGACGAGGGCATCCGCGCCATCAACAACGCTTACCGCAAGATCGACAAGGCGACGGACGTGCTGTCGTTCCCGATGTTCGAGCTGACGGCGGGACAGCTCCCCGCGTCGTGGGACGCCTATAAGGATCCCGACACCGGGCTTGTGCCGCTGGGAGACATGGCAATCAGTCTCGAACGTGCAAAAGAGCAGGCCGCAGAATTCGGCCACAGCGCCCGGCGCGAGGTTGGGTATCTCACCATCCACTCCATTCTGCATCTGCTGGGCTACGACCATGTGGATGAGGGCCCGATGAAAAAGCAGATGCGCGCCGCCGAAGAGGCGATTCTCGCCGAAATCGAACTGCCGAGATAATTCCGAAATAAGGAGAAGCATATGAACACAAAAACCGCGATGATCACGATCGCCGGGCGGCCGAATGTCGGCAAGTCCACGCTTGCAAACGCGCTCGTGGGCGAAAAAATCGCAATCGTTTCGCATAAACCCCAGACCACCCGCAACCGCATCTGCGCCATCGTAGACCGGGGCGATACGCAGCTCGTCTTCATCGACACCCCGGGCTTCCACCGCCCGCGCACGAAGCTCGGCGACTATATGGTCAACGTCGTCAACCAGTCGGTCGCCGACGTCGACGCCGTCATTCTGCTGGTCGAGCCGATTGCGAATGTCGGCCCGCAGGAGCAGGAGCTGATTGAGAAGATCAAGGAAGCAAAGGTTCCGGCGATCCTTGTCATCAACAAAATTGACACTGTGGAAAAGGAAAATCTGCTGCCAGTCATCGCAGCCTATAAGGATCTGATGGACTTTACGGATGTCATTCCCATCAGCGCAAAATGGCACGACGGGCTGGACAGCCTCATGCAGGTCTGCGAGAGCTTTGCGCAGCCGGGGCCGTTCATGTTCCCGGAGGGCATTTCGACCGACATGCCCGAAAAGCAGGTCATGGCCGAGATCATCCGCGAAAAGCTGCTGTGGAATCTGGAAAAGGAGATCCCGCACGGAACAGCGGTCGAGATCACGAAATTCTCCGAACGTGACGACGGCATTATCGACCTCGACGCGACCATCTACTGCGAAAAGGCCAGCCACAAGGGCATCATCATTGGCAAGAACGGCCAGATGCTCAAAAAAATCAGCACGGACGCGCGCAAGGACTGCGAGCGGTTCATGGGCACGAAGGTCTTTTTACAGACCTGGGTGCGCGTCAAGGAAAACTGGCGCGACAGCGATTTCATGATCTCGAATTTCGGGTATCATAAGGATTGACGAAAACAACAGGCGCTCCGCAGAAATCGGAGCGCCTGTTGTTTGCTTATCGGCCGGATAGTTCGACGGCGTGGCGGATGAAGGAGAGGGGCGGGACCTGCTTGGGGAGCCGGGCGCGGAAGCGCATCTGGGGCGTCCGGGGTTCGGAGAGCGGGACGCCGTCCAGATCCTCCATCGGCGGCACCTGCCACGAAAACGGACGCAGATCCGGGCCGACGACCTCAACGGTATCCCCGGCGGCAAACTTGTTGCGCAGGCTGAGGACGGCATTTCCCTCCGCGTCGCATTTCTCGACGACGGCACAGATCTGCCACTCGCGCAGATAGCGGGAGTTCTCCGTGAACTGACCGGGCTGGCCATAGTAGAAGCCGGTGGAATAATGGCGGTGGGAAACATGCTCGACCTCGTCGCGCCAGATCTTGTCGGGCGCGCGGCCCGCCCACACGTCGTCGAGCACATGGCGGTAAGCGCCGGTGACGATGGCGGCATAATAGGCCGATTTGGCGCGGCCCTCGATCTTCAGGCAGTCGATCCCGGCATTGCAGAGCTCGTCCAGATGGTCGATCATGCACATGTCGCGGGAATTCATAATGTACGTGCCCTTTTCATCCTCGAAGACGGGGAAATACTCGCCGGGACGCTTTTCTTCCATCAGCGCATACTGGTACCGGCAGGGCTGGGCACACTGGCCGCGGTTGGAATCGCGGCCGGTCATGTAGTTCGATAGCAGGCAGCGCCCGCTGTAGCTGACGCACATGGCGCCGTGGGCAAAGGTCTCCAGCTGCAGCTCCGGA
>CADBOK010000126.1 GCA_902796245.1 Oscillospiraceae bacterium
CTTCACCGGCCGCGACAACAAGCTCCAGTATCCGTTCCAGACCTCCTGGGGCTCCACCACGCGCATGATCGGTGCGGTCATCATGGCCCATGGCGACAATAACGGCCTCGTCCTGCCGCCGAAGATTGCGCCCGTGCAGGTCATCGTCCTGCCCGTCGCCATGCACAAGCCGGGCGTTCTGGAAAAGGCCGCAGAGCTCAAGGACCGTCTGGTCAAGGCCGGGCTTCGCGTGAAGCTCGACGATTCGGATAACTCCATGGGCTGGAAGTGCGCGCAGTATGAGATGAAGGGCGTACCCGTGCGCGTCGAGATCGGCCCGCGCGATATCGAGGCCGGACAGTGCGTCCTCGTCCGCCGCAATGACGGCGAGAAGACGGTCGTCGCGCTGGAAAACCTCGAAGCAGCGGTTTCCGAGCAGCTCGAGCTCGTCCAGAAGGGCATGTTCGAAAAGGCGAAGAAGAACCTCGATGAGCACATCTACGAAGCGCATTCGCTCGAAGAAGCCAAGCAGCTGCAGGCCGAGCACGGCGGCTTCATCAAGACGATGTGGTGCGGCGAGCTCGAATGCGAGCTGAAGATGAAGGAGGAGGGCGGCATGTCCTCCCGCTGCATGCCCCTCAAGCAGGAGCATCTCGGCGATACCTGCCCGATCTGCGGCAAGCCCGCCAGGAAGATGATCTACTGGGGCATCGCATACTGATTCCCTGATACAAGGCTGCCCCGGCAATGCGTCTGCATTGCCGGGGCGTTTCGTTTCTATCCGGCGGGCCACTGCAGCTCGCCGATAAAGTCCAGGACGCATTCGCGCAGGCGGGCGATGCCCTCCGGCAGCTCTCCGCCCGGCCGCAGGCCCATGCCGAGCTCCCGGCTGACGCCGGGGCTGACCGGGAGCGTCTTTACCCCGCTCAGCTTGCCGCGGATCATCATCTCCGCCATCATCGAGATCCCGAGTCCCTTGCCGACCATGCGGATGACCGTCTCGTCGTCGACGTGACAGGGCCGTATGACGGGCCTGACACCGTATTTCCGGAACGCCGCGCCCACATCGATGTCAAACCGGCCGTAGGGCATCAGAAAGTCCCGGCCCTCGTATTCCGTGATCGGGAACGTCTCGCGCCCGTCCGTGGGGTAATCCGCCGGCAGGATGGCGTACATCGCGTCGTTGTGCAGCGGCGTCCAGTCGCAGGCGAAGCCGCTCTGCCGCGCGGCGAAGATCACGTCTGTGCGCCATGCCTCAAGCAGCTCAAACGGCTCAAGCTCATGGTCGACCGTCCGCAGATCCACGTCGATATGCGGGCAGACGCGCCGGAAGCGGTAGAGAATCTCCGGCATCCAGCGCATGGCGATGCTGGCGTAGGCCGCGATGCGGATGGTCTGCGCCGATTTTTCCGTGATTGCGGAGATCTGGTTTTCGAGCCGCGCGTTCGCGCGCAGAAATTCACGGATCGCGGGCATGAGCGCTTCGCCGTCTTTTGTCAGCGAGACCCCGCTGTGACCGCGCTGCACGAGCGTCAGACCGATCTCCCGCTCCAGACTGTCGACCAGATGCGTCAGCCCAGACTGCGTATAGCCGACGACCTCCGCCGCCTTGGAAAAGCTGCCGAGATCGACGGCTGTCATTAAAATTTCAAGCTTTTTGCTGTCCATGCGCCGTTCCTTTCCGGGGGATATGAGATGGGTATGACAAAACGTCATGGAACTATTATAATCGCGCGCTTCCATTTTGCAAGCCCTGCGTTTACAATCAGTTCATAAAATTTAAGGAGCAACCTTCCATGACGACGAAAAAACTGACGCGCAAGCAGCGCATTCTGGTCGCGACGACCCTGTTCGGCATGTTCTTTGGCGCCGGCAACCTCATTTTCCCCGTCCACCTCGGTCAGATGGCGGGCAGCAATGTGATCCCGGCCATCATCGGCTTTATCATCACCGCCGTCGGCATTCCCATCTTCGGCGTCGCCGCCATCGGCGTGACGCACTCGGACGGCTTGCAGACGCTCTCCGGCAAGGTCGGCAGGGGCTACGGCATTTTCTTCACGTGCCTGCTCTATCTGACCATCGGCCCGCTGTTCGCCATCCCCAGATGCGCGACCGTCTCGTTCACGACCGGCGTTTCGCCGATGGTGTCGGAGACTGCGCAGCCGCTGGCGCTGCTGCTGTTCTCGGCTGTTTTCTTCGCGTTCGTGCTGTTCTTCTCGCTGCGTCCGGGCAAGATCACGGTCTGGATCGGCAAGATCATCAATCCTGTTTTCCTGCTGTTTCTGGCTGTGCTCGTGATTGCGGCGCTGCTGAAGCCCGGCGCGTCCATCTCGGATGTCGCGCCGACTGAGCCCTATGCCACCAAAACAAGCGCGTTCTTCTCGTCCTTTATTGAGGGCTACGGCACCATGGACGCCATCGCGGGTCTTGCCTTCGGCATCGTCGTCATCGACGTCATCCGCCGCATGGGCGTTGACAACGACGACGCGGTCGCCGTCGACGTGCTGGGCTCCGGCACGCTGACCGGCATTCTGATGGCGGTGATCTACGTTGTTACCATCCTCATGGGCACGCAGTCGCGCGGGCTGTTCGAGATCTCCGACAACGGCGGCATTGCCCTGACGCAGATTGCGGGCCATTATTTCGGCGGCGTCGGCCAGATCATTCTTGCCGTCACCATCACCTTCGCCTGCCTCAAGACCTCCATCGGCCTCGTGACCTCCTGCTCGGAGACGTTCGTCAAGATGACGCACGGCAAAATTTCCTACAAGCTCTGGGCGATTTTGTTCACGCTGTTCTCCTTCGCCGTTTCCAACGTGGGTCTGAGCGCCATCATCGAGTATTCCATCCCCGTGCTCATGCTCATCTACCCGCCTGCCATCGCGCTCATCATTCTGGCGTTTGCAGGCAAGCTTTTCCGACATGACCGCGCCGTCTACGTTTCCGTCATGATCTTCACCTGGGCCGCAGCGATCTTCGACTTTTTCAAGACGCTGCCTGCGGGTGTGCAGACGGCCCTGCGGCTCGATATTCCGGTTGGACTGGCCAAACGGTATCTGCCGCTGTTCAATCTGAATCTCGGCTGGCTGCTGCCCGCTGTGATCGGCTTCGTCATCGGCATGGCGATCCACCTCTCCAAGCGCAGCCGCGCAAACTGAATAAACCGCGAACCCCCGCAGCCCGGAATGCCCGGACTGCGGGGGTTCTGCATCGTTTTTCAGATGGCGGCGAAGCGCGCTGTCTCAGCCGTCTGCGGACAGGCAGCGCTTCTCCCGGCTCTGGCAGGTGAACAGAAGGATCTGACGGGTTTCCGCCTCGCACCGCAGAAGATGCAGGGCCAGGCGCAGACGGTCGTCGTCGAACATGACGAGCGCGTCGTCGAGCAGAATGGGCGCGTCCTCCGGCAGCAGCAGACGGCAGACGGCCAGACGGACGGACAGATACAGCTCATCCGCCGTGCCGCCGCTCAGAAAGCGCGCACGGTGCATGGCCGCGTCCGGCTGCGCGGCCTCCGGCTCCATCTGACGGCTGAGCTGCACGCGGGCATAGCGCCCGCCGGTCAGCTCGGAGAAAATCGCCGACGCCTCGCGCACCAGACGCGGGGAAAAGCGTTCTGCCAGCGCTGCATTGGCCTGCGAGAGCGTCTGCCGGGCAAGCGCGAGCGCCTCGCGCCGCTCGTTCAGCGCGTCAAGCCTCTGCGTGAGCGCCTGCTTCTTTTCCAGCAGCTCCGCCTCGGAGCCGAACTGCTCCAGCCGTCCCCGGCTCTGGTCGAGCTGCGACCGCACGGCGGCGGCAAGCGCCTGCGTCCGCGCAAGCGCATCCTCAGCTTGCCCGAGCGTCAAGCCGGAAACGTCCCGCGCGGGCGCGGGCAGCTCCGGAATCTCGCCGAGGGCCTGCGCAAGCGCGTCATAGCGCGTTCTGGCCTGCTGTGCGGTCTGCCGCGCGTCGTGCCACGCGCGGTAAGCGGCCAGCGCGGAGCCGATCGCGGCCTGCGCCTCCCGGACCGTCCCGGCCTCCGCGAACATGCGGACGCTGCCGAGCAGCGCCGCCGTGCGCTCGGCGCGCAGGCGGCTTTCGGCGTCTCGGGTCGCGTTCTGTGCGTTTGCCGCCTCACACGCCGCCCGCCACGCGCGCAGCGCGTCGCGGTATTGAACGGCAAAGGCATAAAATTCATCGCGGCGGTGGTTCTCGTAGAGCGCCAGAAGCGACTGCGCCTCGGAAAGCTCCGCCTCGCGCCGCCGGTTGTGCGCCGTGTTTATGAGCGCCGCAGCGGCGCAGGCGATTGCGGCCAGCGCGAAGGCGGCAGGCAAAAGCGGCTCGTGCAGGACAAACCAACCTGCTGCGCCGAGTCCGGTCAGAAGTACGGCAAGCACCCAGAGCGGGCCTGCCGGCCGGTGCTTTTTGGCTGTCAGCCGGTCAAATTCGCGCGTGTCGCGCTGCGCCTTGTCGAGAAGCCGTTCCTCGTCCACCCCGGAAAACGCCTGCGGGCAGGCGGGGGGCTCCGGCCCGGCTGCGGCGGGCTCTATCTCCGGCAGAGAAAGCAGCGCGGCCGCCTCCTGCGAAAGCGCGGCGAGCGCATCCTCGCGCGGGAGCCGCGCGCACACGGCGGCCGCGGCGTTTTCCCGGTTCGCCGCCTGCATGGCGGCGCGCTTCGCGTCATAGAGCTGTGCTTTTTTTCGCTGCGCTTCCATTGCGTGCAGCGCACGCAGCTCCTCTTCGCAATCTCTCTGCTGCGTTTGCAGCGCTTGCAGCTGCGCGCGCAGCGCCAGATTTTTTTCATGCTCGCCAGCCAGCGCGGCCAGCGCACTGTCCACAGCGGCCAGCTCCCGCCCGGCGTCGGGGATGAGGCCGGTCTTGTTGTACTGGACGCGGTTCTGCCAGGCAAGCAGCCGCTTGTCGGCGGCGGCAAAGCTGACGGATTCGTCTCCGGTCGTGACAAGGGCGGACAGCCGCGCTTCCAGCGCATCGTCCGGCGTCAGGCCGAGCCCGGACTGCCGGACAAAGGCGCTGCGCTGGTACACGCTCTTCGGGACGCCCAGAAGCATTTCGCCGCAGTTTGCCCCCGTCATTCCCTCGACCGGCAGGCCGGAATCGGTATAGACGGCGGAAAACACGCCGAGCGGCACACGGGTTGTCGAGGTGCGCGTGATCGTGATGCGCCGTCCGGCATGCTCGAGCTCAAGCACGCCTGCCATCGCTCTGCCGCTCCACGGCTGGTATTTCGCCTTGACGGGCGGAACGCCTGCCCGCTCGCGCTCGGAGGTATCGACGCCGTAGAGCATGGCCAGCAGAAATTCCGCCCAGGTGCTCTTTCCGGCCTCGTTCGGCATCTGTAGGATGTTCAGACCCTCCGTGAGCGTCAGCGTCTCCTGCTCGAGCCTGCCGAACGTCGCGGTTATGCGCAGAAGCTTCATTCTGCCGCCTCCTCTCCGTCCATGGCGGCGCAGCCGCAGCGCGCGGCCAGCGCGATTTTGCGCCGGTCCTCTTCCGTCTGGGCCGCGTCATACTGCGCCTTGAGCGCCTGTAAAAACAGGCCGCGCAGCGTGTCTTCCTCTGCGCCCGCCCAGAGCGCGCGGCGCGGCCGCGTCTCGTCGCGGACGGTCAGCGCGTAAAAACGCGGGGCCAGCGCCGCCTGCAGCGCGGGGATATCGGCCGGTTCCGCCTCGCCGGTCAGGATCACGCGGTAAATATCGTTCTGCGTGTCCTCCGGCAGCGCCGCCGTAATAGCGGCCAGCGCGTCGTCTCCTGCGTCCACACGCAGGATCTCATATTTTCTGCCGGACAGCGGCAGAAAGTCCAGCCGGACGCCGGAGCCGGAAATTTCACCGAGATACGCGCCCTTCTGCCCGAGCTCGTCAAAGCCGCGCCCCATCGCGCAGCCGGGCCAGGCGTAAAACGTGTTCCCGCGCCGCAGCAGCCCGCTCTTCTGATGGATATGGCCGAGCGCGAGATAGGCAAGGCCAGAAGACTCAAGCTGTTCCGGCGTGATGGGGTTATAGGGCGAGGCCGTCTGCGTGGGGTTCCCGTGGACGACCATGAGGTTTGTCATGCCGTCCGCCTTTGCGTGAAAGCCCTCGAGCAGCGGCTTTTCGAAGCGCGCGGTAAAGCCTGCGCCGTAGACGCGCAGGTTCTTTTCCGGCAGTTCGACCGCCTCGATGCTGTCTGTTTTGAAAATATGCACGTTTTCCGGCCAGTCCTCTGTCAGATACGCGCTGCCGGGCAGCAGACAGTCGTGGTTGCCGGGGCTGATGAAGACCGGCGCATGGATGGAGGCCAGCGCCCGCCGGAGCGCCAGCAGCGTCTCGTCCGACGCGCCCGCGCTGTCAAACAGATCGCCCGCCAGCAGCACGACGTCGCAGCCGTGCGCGTTGGCAGCCTCGGCAAGCTCTGTCAGAAGCGCGCGCTGCTCCTGCCGCCGTCCGGCGGCCTGTTCGGGACTGAGCGCGGCGAACGGTGCGTCCAGATGCACATCGGCGGCATGCAGAAATTTAATCACGGAGCATCACCCTTTCCACACCCGTGCAGCGCCGGGAGGCCGCGTCGATGGTAAAGACCGCGCCTGCGAGCATGCACGGCCCCGGCGCGACCTCATAGCGCGAGGTGAGCTCGCCGCGGAAATTCGCGATGGACTGCTCCGGCTTCACGCCGATGACCGAGTGCACGGGGCCGGTCATGCCGAGGTCGGTCAGATACCCGGTGCCCTTCGGCAGGATCTGCTCGTCCGCGGTCTGCACATGCGTGTGCGTGCCCCACTGGGCGGAAATTTTGCCGTCGAGATAATAGGCCATGGCGAGCTTTTCGCTCGTCGCCTCGGCGTGGAAATCCAAAAGCACCGGCAATCCGTCCAGCTCCTTCAGGACCTTATCGATTACCCGGAAGGGATTGTCCGGCCGGAAGTCGAGATTGCACCGGCCCAGCAGATTGACGATTCCGACCGGCCCGATTTTCGTCTCAAACACGCCGAAGCCGCGCCCCGGCAGGCTCGGCAGCAGATTTTCGGGCCGCAGGATATAGGAGCAGTCGTCCAGATACGCGCAGATCTCGCGCCGGTCGAACGAGTGGTTCCCGAGCGTCAGAACGTCCGCGCCCGCATCCAGCATCCGGTCCGCCTGCTTGGGCGTCAAGCCGGTTCCGCTGGCGTTTTCGCCGTTGACGACGCAGAAATCGATGCGGTACAGCTTTTTCAGGCTTCGCAGATGCCGTTCCAGACACTGCAGCCCGCCGTCTCCGACCACGTCGCCGACAGCCAGAATTCGAAGCTCCATGGGAAGCCTCCTTTGCACATCATTTTTTTCAGTATACCATTTAAAAATTTTTTTGGCAATGCTATACTGTATCCTGAAACCAACGAGGCGTGTTTGCGTCTTTACAGACAGAGAAAGGAGCATACAGATGGAGGATTCCGCGATCATCGATCTGTACTGGGCGCGCGAAGAGCGCGCGCTCAGCGAGACGGATACGAAATACGGCGGCTATTGCCGCTCCATTGCCCATAATATTCTGAAAAACCGCGAGGACAGCGAGGAATGTGTCAGCGACACCTGGCTGCACGCATGGAACGCCATGCCGCCGCAGCGGCCGTCGATTTTATCGTCGTTCCTCGGCAGAATCACGCGCAATCTGTCCTTTGACCGCTGCCGCAGACAGAACGCGGAAAAGCGGGGCGGCGGTACGCTTCCGCTGGCGCTGGATGAATTATCGGAGTGCGTCGCGGCCCCGGGGCGGGTCGAGCAGGCGCTTGAGGCGCAGGAGCTGGCCGAGGCCATCGACCGGTTTCTGCGGACGCTTCCCGAGCGCGAGTGCAGCATCTTCCTGCGGCGGTACTGGTATGTCGATTCCGTGCAGGACATCGCCGCGCGGTACGCGCTCCGGGAGAACACCGCAAAATCCATTCTGTTCCGGACCCGGGAGAAACTGCGCCGGTATCTGGCCGGAGAGGGGATCATCGTATGAAAGAACAAAGTGAAAAGCTGTTCCGCGCCATCGGGGACGTCGGCGACGATCTGATCGCCCGGGCTGATGCGCCGGTCAGAAAAGCGCCGCGCGTGTGGGTCAAATGGGCCGCGCTTGCGGCCTGCTGCGCGCTGGTGATCGGCGCGGCGGCATTCGTCGTGCCGATGTTCCGGGCAGGCTCGTCTGGGCTGAGCAAGGCCGCACCGCCGGCGGAGGCTGTGACCATGGAAGCGCCTGCAGAGGAGAAAATGACGCTGGAAACGGCGGAGGCGCCCGCCGAGGCCATGCCGGAAGCTGCTCCGGCTGAGCCTGCCGAGCAGAAGACCCGGACGCTTCCGGGTGCGGACTGCTTCGCGGTCGTGCCGGAGAGCGTTACGCGCACAGCGGCGGACGTTACGCTGACAAATGAAGACGGCGCTGTGCTCGCGCTGCGCAGCGAATACTGGCTGGAGACGCAGGCGGACGGCGACTGGCAGCCGCTGACATCGAATCTGCTGAAAGCCCAAAGCCAGACGGACGAGGCCGCGCCGGAACCGTCGGTCTGCACGCTGCACTACGACTGGCAGCCGCTCTACGGCGAACTGACGCCGGGCGAATACCGCCTGGCCCAGCCTGTAATTCTGCCGGACGGGTCGGAATATACGCTGTACGCGGAATTCACAATAGAATAATGAAGAAGACCGCCAAAAAACGATGGAAAGCAGTTGGATAATAGAGCAGCAGGGGAAGAGCGAAGGGGGCAAAGAGCCCCCTTCGCGTTCAATCAACCAGATTTTCGAACTTTTTTAAAGTTCGAAAATCTGCCTCAGCGGGGCGAAAAGACTTTTTCGACACGCTGAGACTGACCCCGCCGCATGTTTGAATGCGGCGGGGTCAGTCTCAGCAAAAAACGCAAAAAAAGTTGAAAAAAGGCTTACACTTTTCTTTCGGAATCTGGTATACTGGTATCTGTAAGAAGTTACGTTTATCAGGAAAAGAAGGAGGAAGCCTATGTTTTTAGTCGGGGAATATATTGTTTATGGCGTGGAAGGCGTATGCCGGGTCGAGGAAGCGGGGAAGCTGCGTGTTGCGGGGTTGGACAAGAACCGCGCGTATTACCGCCTGCGCCCGTATTATCACGACGGCACGATCTACACGCCGGTCGACGGAAAGGCCGTGATGCGGCCCGTTCTGACGCGCGAGGAGCTGGAGCGGCTTCTTCCGCGCCTGAAGGAGCTCGAACCTCTTGCAGACGTGCCGCCCGACAGCCGCGCAGCGGGCGAATATTACCGCACCATTTTGTCCGGACACGACTGCATTGCGCTGCTGCGCCTGTGCAAGACGCTCCACGCCAAGCAGAACAGCCCGTCTGCCAGCCGCCGCGGCGTCAATTCAACCGAGCTTCGCAGCTGGCGCATGGCCGAGGAAATGCTTTACGGGGAATTCGGCTTCGCGCTCGGGATGCCGCCCGCACAGGTGCGGGACTATCTGCGCGAAAAGCTGGGCGGCTGAGGCTCAGCGCAGCGCGCGGAGCGCTTCGATGTACGCAGGCCCCGTGCCGCAGCAGCCGCCGAGAAGGCCCGCGCCGTCTGACTTCAGCGCGCGCATGTGCCGCGCAAAGTCCTCGGGCCCCATATGATAGACAGCCTCGCCGGTCTCCGTGAGCGTGGGCAGCCCCGCGTTGGGCTTGGCCGCGATGGGAGTGTCCGGCGCGGCTTTTTTTATCATGCGCACGACCGTACCCATCTGATCCGGCCCGGACGAGCAGTTGAGCCCCACGGCGTCCGCGCCGAGGCCGGGCAGGAGCTCCGCCGCCTCTTCCGCAGAGCCGTCAAAATAGCATTTGCCGTCGGAATAGACGGAGAGCGTACATAAAATGGGTGCATCGCACAGGCTCCGGATGGCCTCGACTGCGGCCATGCACTCCGTCACGCCCATCATCGTCTCCACGGCGAACAGATCGACGCCTGCGCGCAGGAGCGCTTCGGCCTGCTCCCGGTAAATTTCCAGAAGGTCTGCATACGCGCTGTCGTCGCCGGGGGTGACGGGCTGGCCTGTCGTGGTCATGTCGCCCGCGAGGAGCGCGCCGGTCCCGACCGCCTCACGGCTGAGCTGCACGAGATCGCGGTTCAGCGCCGCAACGTCCTTTTGCAGATCATGATGGCTAAGCAGCACGCGGTTGGCCCCGAATGTGGGCGCGTAGACGACGTCGCTGCCCGCGGCGAGATACGCGCGCTGAAGCTTAAGCAGCGGCTGCGGGTGCGAAAGAATCCAGCTTTCGGAGCAGACGCACACCGGCATCCCGGCGGTGCGGAGCATGCTGCCCGTCGCGCCGTCGAGCAGCCGGACAGAGCTGCACCATGCGGAAAATTCACTTCTTGTCATGTTAAACCGCCCCCAATACCTTGCCGATGGGCTCACGGAAGATCAGATTGGCATAGCCGTCATACGGCGTCTCGTCGCGGTTGATGAGCACGAGCTTGTCCCCACGGTAGTAGCGGATGAGGCCCGCCGCCGGATAGACCGTCAGCGACGTGCCGCCGACGATGAGCACCTCCGCGTCTGCAATCGCGTTCACCGCGCCCTCGATCACCTTCTGATCGAGGCTTTCTTCATATAAAACGACGTCCGGCTTGATCCTGCCGCCGCAGGTGCAGCGAGGGATGCCACCGGAATCCCGGATAAACTCCGGCGGATAGAATTTGCCGCATTTCTCGCAGTAATTGCGGTAGATCGAGCCGTGCAGCTCGAAAACGTTTTTGCTGCCCGCCTTCTGGTGCAGGCCGTCGATGTTCTGCGTGACGACGGCGCGGAGCTTGCCCGCCCGTTCGAGCGCGGCAAGCTTTTTGTGCGCCTCGTTCGGCTGATAGTCGAGCGGGAGCATTTTTTCGCGGTAAAACCGGAAAAAATACGCCGGGTTCTGATAAAAAAACGTGTGGCTCAGGATCGTCTCCGGCGGATAGTCGAATTTCTGATGGTACAGGCCGTCCGTGCTGCGAAAGTCCGGAATGCCGGACTCCGTCGACACGCCGGCCCCGCCGAAGAACACGATGTTGTCACTTTCGGTAATCCAGGTTTTTAGGGTCTCGATCTCGGAACGCATCGTCTTCCGCCTCCAATTCCGCGATAAATTTACGCTCGGCCCGCGTTTTATACGGGAAGCGCAGCTTGTAAAACAGATCCGGCCTGCGGTGCAGCGTCCGCAGAATCGCCTGCTTTTTCTGCCAGCGGGCGACCTTTGCGTGATCGCCGGAGCGCAGAACCTCCGGCACGGCCAGCCCGTGCCACTCGTCGGGGCGGGAATACTGCGGGTATTCGAGCAGCCCGTTCCAGTGGCTCTCGTCGGTAAAGCAGATATCGTCACCGAGCACGCCGGGGATGAGGCGCGAGACGGCGTCGACAATAGCCATGGCGGGAATCTCGCCGCCCGTGAGCACGAAGTCGCCCATGGAAATTTCCTCGTCAACGCATTCGTCCAGAAACCGCTGGTCGATGCCCTCGTAATGGCCGCAGACGAGGATGAGATTGTCATAGTCTGCCTCAAGCTGCCGCGCCTTGGTCTGATCGAAGGATGGGCCGCAGGGGGAGAGGAAGATCGTATGCACCGGGGCCCCGATCTCGTCGCAGACCGCGCACCAGCAGCGCCACAGAGGGTCGCACTGCATAATTGCGCCGCGTCCGCCGCCATAGGGGTAATCGTCGACCTGATTCTGCCGGTTTGCGGTATAGTCCCGGATCTGGTGGGCGTGAATTTCGATCAGGCCCTTTTTCTGCGCCCGGCCGAGGATGCTGGCGTTCAGCATGGGCAGCACGGCCTCCGGGAACAGGGTCATGATATCAAAGCGCATGGCGTTACATCCCTTCAATGAGACGGACTCTGATATAGCCCTCATCCAGATTGCGTTCGAGCACGAAATCCGGCACGGAGGGGATCAGATGCTCCTGCCCGTCCCCGGATTTTACGACATACACATCGTTTGCGGGCGTGGGCATGACTTCGGTCAGCGTTCCGAGCAGCGTTTCGCCGTCGTAGACCGGCAGACCGATCAAGTCCGCGATAAACAGACTGCCCTCCGGCAGCTTCGCGTCCGCGCGGGCGATGGAGACGACCTTGTCGCGCAGCGCGCTCGCGGCCTCCACGGTGTCGACGCCCGCAAGCTTCAGAAGCACGCAGGTCTTCTGTACGCGCGACTGCTCGACCCGGTAGGGCTTTTCGTCCAGATAAAGCGTATGGAACTGCAGCAGAAATTCCGGGCCGTCGGCCCAGGGCAGCAGCTTGACCTCGCCGCGCACGCCGTGTGTGCTGACGATCTTTCCGGTTTGCAGATAGGGGTGTTTCATAGTGAACCTCCGTGTGTGGGGTGGATGTTTTATATAAAGGGGGACGCGCCTCCGGCGGCCCTGTCTTTTCCGCCTTGCCGGAAAAGACAGGGGAGAAAAGGGGCGCTGGGATGCGTTTGGTGCGCACCGCGAAGACGGTTTAGGTGAGAACCTGATTTATAGCCGTTACGAACACACCAAGTCACCCTACGGGCACTAAAGTATGCGCCGCCTGTTACGGTGCTCCAAATTTGATAGCGGTTGCCTTTGAATGACTGCGGTAAAATTGCTTTGTAGTTGAAATTTACGGGGCAGTACGGATTCGCCGAGACGTTGTAGGGGCCGATTTTTAACCTAGTATACAGCCTTTTCCCGCATCGGGCAAGAGGGAACATTCCTGAACGGGGGCTCTAACGGGGGGCGGTTGCAAAAAGGCGGGCGGCGTGGTAGAATATTTGTTATAAATTCGGAATGAATGCGGAGAAAAAGGAGTTGAGACCATGCGCATCGTGATTGTGGGCGACGGAAAGATCGGCAGCGCGCTGGCGGAGCAACTTTCACGCGAGGGGCATGAGATTACCATTGTCGACCGCAGCGGCACGCCGCTGCAGCGGACGGTCGAGGATCTGGATATTATGAGCATCGAGGGAAACGGCGCGACGTATGCCACGCAGATGGAGGCGGGCGTCGACGAGGCGGAGCTGGTCATCGCGGTGACGGCGCAGGACGAGCTGAACCTGCTGTGCTGCCTGATTGCGAAGAAGATCGGCGCGAAGCACACCATTGCCCGCGTCCGGAACCCGGAATACGCGGAGGAGCTGCCGCTCATATCCGACGATCTGGGCCTGAGCCTGTCCGTTAATCCGGAGCTCATCTGCGCGACGGAAATGGCGCGGACGCTGCGCACTCCGTCGGCCATCAAGACCGATACCTTCTTCGGCGGCAAGGTCGAGCTTTTGAAATTCCAGCTGCCGGCGGATTCACCGCTGGCGGGCCGGACGCTGATGGAGCTGCCCGGCATCACGAAGGCGAAGGTTCTGATCTGCGCGGTCGAGCGCGGAGAGCAGGAGATCCATATCCCCTCCGGCTCGTTCCGCCTGCAGGCGGGCGACCGCATTTCCTTCGTCGCGTCCTATGCGGGCGCACAGCAGTTCTTCCGGCAGATGAAGCTGGCGGCGGGCCGCGTGCGCAGAGCCATGCTCATCGGCGGCGGGCGCATCGCGTATTATCTGGCCAGACAGCTCGTCGAGGCCGGGCTTGACGTGAAGATCATCGAGACCGACCCGGAGCGCTGCGAGGAGCTTTCCGTGCGGCTGCCGAAGGCGGAGATCCTCTGCGGAGACGGCACGAACGAGGCGTTTCTGCGCGCGTGCGGCATCGAGACGACCGGCGCGGTCGCCGCGCTGACCGGCATCGACGAAGAAAACGTGCTCATCGGCATGTACATCCGCAAAACCTGGCCGAAGGTCAAGGTCATCACCAAGGTCAACCGCACGTCCTTCCAGTCTATCATCGACAGCATGGACCTGGGCAGCGTGTTCAATCCGCGCAACTCCGCGTCGAACCTCATCTGCCGTTACGTCCGCGCGATGCAGAATTCCGGCAGCAGCTCGCAGATCGAGACGCTCTACAAGCTCGTCGGCGGCAAGGCTGAGGCGCTGGAGTTCCGCGTGTCCGAGAGCTCGAAGCTCTGCGGCGTGCCGCTGCAGGAGCTGAAGCTGCGGGAGAACCTGCTGATCGGCTGCATCGGCCGGGGCGGGCAGATCATCATCCCCAGCGGCCAGGACGCCATCGAACCCGGCGACAGCGTGATCGTCGTGACGTGCAGCGCGGGGCTCGGACGGCTTGAGGACATCCTTGCAAGAGGGCCGGGGCATGAATAAGCGGGTTATTGTATACGTGCTGGGCGCGGTGCTTCTGATCGAGGCCGCGCTCATGCTGCTGCCGCTGCTGGTGGCAGTTATTTACCGGGAGCGGACCGGATGGTATTTTTTCTGGGTGCTGCTGGGCGCGGCTGTGCTGGGCGCGCTGGCTCTCCGTCTGGGCGGCAGGAAGCGCAGCGCCATGTACGCGAAGGAGGGCCTGATCGCCGTCGCGCTGAGCTGGATCGTGCTGTCGCTCGTGGGCGCGCTGCCGTTCACGCTTTCTGGGCAGATTCCGTTTTATCTCGACGCGGTGTTCGAGATGATCTCCGGCTTTACGACGACCGGCTCCAGTATCCTCCCGGCGGTCGAATCGCTTGACCGCTGCATGCTTTTCTGGCGGAGCCTTTCGCACTGGATCGGCGGCATGGGTATCCTTGTATTCATGCTGGCGATTGTACGCATGGACGGCGGGCAGGCCATCCATCTGCTGCGCGCCGAGAGCCCCGGACCGACGGTCTCCAAGATGGTTCCGCGCATGGTCGACTCGTCCAAGATCCTCTACGGGATCTATTTCGGACTGACGGTCGTGCAGATCATTCTGTATCTGGCGGGCGGCGATCCGCTGTTCGATTCGCTCTGCAATGCGTTCGGCACGGCGGGCACGGGCGGCTTTGCCATCAAAAACGACTCCTTCTCCTCCTACAGCGCGTATACGCAGACGGTCACGACGATCTTCATGGCGCTGTTCGGCGTGAATTTTTCGATCTATTTCTTCCTGCTGCGCAGGAAATTTGATCTGGCGTGGAAGAACACGGAGCTGCGCTGGTACGTGTCGATCATCGTGATTTCGACGCTTCTCATTACGTTCAACATCAAAAGCCTCTATCACGGCGATTTCGGCTACAGTCTGCACCACGCAGCGTTTACCGTCTCGTCGGTCATCACCACGACCGGCTACGGCACGGAGAATTTTGACCTGTGGCCGGAGTTTTCGCGCGTCATTCTGGCGCTTCTCATGATCGTCGGCGCAAGCGCGGGCTCGACCGGCGGCGGTCTGAAGGTCTCGCGCGTCGTTATTCTCATGCGGGCGGCCAAGGCGGAGCTGCGCAAGATCCTGCACCCGCACACCGTTAAGGTTATCACCGTCGACGGCAAGCCCGTCTCCGGCGAGGCGGTCCGCGCGGTGAGTACCTATTTTATATTGTATGTGCTGATCGCCGCGGCCTCCGTGCTGCTCGTCTCGCTCGACGGCTATGACGGCTCGACGACGCTGACCGCTGTGCTCGCCACGTTCAATAACATCGGGCCCGGCCTCGGGCTGTGCGGCCCTGCGGGGAATTTCGCGTTCTTTTCGCCGTTGGCAAAGGTCGTGCTGTGCATCGACATGCTGCTGGGGCGGCTGGAGCTGTACCCGATGCTGGTGCTGCTGATGCCCAGTACATGGCGGAAGAAATGATCGCCGGGGTTCGGCAAAAGGGCCAAAAGCAGGGGCAAAAGTTCTGCTGTTTTGAACAAAAAATATTGAAAATCCCCCTTGACACCAAGGGGGATTTGTTATATGATATATGAGCGCGCGAAAATGGTACGCAACGCACCCGCGCGTGTCATTGCGATGATGCAGGAGATTGCGCCACGGGCGGTAACTTCTGCGGAGTATGTCCGGTCATCGGGCGGCTGAGGATCACAGTACAGCGTATATCGCTGCGGTGATGAAGGGCCGACAACGTCGGTCTTTTTTCATGGCGCAGAGTGATACGCACGGCTTAGCGTATTGCGAGACTCGACCGTACCCAGAGATCAAAGAAACCACTGAGTACGTTTATTCAAGGAGGAAAACACAACATGGCAAATCAGGAAATGATCAGAATCCGCCTCAAGGCTTACGATCATCAGCTCATCGACGCCAGCGCCGAGAAGATCGTCGAAACCGCCAAGCGCAACGGCGCTTCCGTTTCCGGCCCCATCCCGCTGCCGACCAAGAAAGAGGTCGTCACCATTCTGCGCGCCGTTCACAAGTACAAGGATTCCCGCGAGCAGTTCGAGCGCAGAACCCACAAGAGACTGATCGATATTCTCAACCCCAACCAGAAGACCGTGGAAGCTCTTATGAGCCTCGACCTTCCCGCTGGCGTTGAAATTGAGATAAAGCTGTAATCCGCCCGCAAAGCAAATTACAGCAGCCCGCCACGGTTCGCCACTATAGAGGACGGACGGGTCATGTTGACCGACCAATGCGTCCCAATGCGCAAGTCGCTCAACCAATAACCTTAACTTAGGAGGAAACAC
>CADBOK010000127.1 GCA_902796245.1 Oscillospiraceae bacterium
CGACCTGTCCGAAGCGCTTGGTGATGTTTCTCAGTTCGATTGCGTTTGCCAAGCAAGTCATCCTTTCTGTCTTGGAATTCGCTCCGCCTCTGCTGCAAATGCGGTGCAGAGCCGGCGGAAAGCCTGTCTCTCAACGATGAACGGAATTGAAAAAACAGGGAATCTCAGTTAAAAACTAAGGTTATTCTATCATTTTGTGAAGAGATTGTAAATACGCTTTCTGCAAAAAATACAAAAAAATATAGTACACCTAACAAATTTTTAGTCAGCATGCAAAACTTTTATGCAGTAAAGTGTATCCGGTATATATGCACCAAAGGCCCCCCCTTGGCAGCAAGGGGGGCCTTTGAGGGTGCGTCGGAATTTCTGAGCTGTTACAAGATTCGCGGGAAAAGTCCAGAAAAACCGAAGGGGGTTTTTCTGGTCGGTTCAAGGAGGTCCGGAGGGAAATTGAAATCCCTCCGGGCCTCAAATTGCAAACCAGCGCAGCGTTTGCAATTTGAAGAGGAAGAACCGGACTCAGAGGATAAGAGCCTCCGCGATTAGCGGGGACTCGTTCCGGCGAGGCCGGTTCTGACGAGCCTGTGTTTTCTTTTGGAGAAGCAAAAGAAAATGCTGAAGAGCAGTCACAAGTTTCTGATATGGGTTCCTGCATTGGCAAATGTATCGTCGACCACAAAATACGAATTCACCGCAGATTACCGTAAAATCGGTGCATTCTGCTGGGCCGATGTGGGCATCGGCCCCTACAATGGAATATGGAAGTACATACGGATTCGCATTGGGCTTTCGCTTTTCGCGGCTTTCTGCCGCGACCTCTCAGGCGCTTCGCGCCAGCTCCCCTTGAAAGGGGAGCCTTGAACCGTCTTACATCTCCATCCGCGCGCGGATAGCTTTTAAGAATGCTTCGCTCGTGACGGGTGTGGGGCGGTCGCCTTCGACGAGGCCGGCGAGGTCGCCGGTCATGACGCCGGAGCGGATGGTGTCGAGGCTGGCCTGTTCGAGCCTGTCCGCGAAAGCCTCAAGCGCCGGGAGCTTATCCAGCTGGCCGCGCTTCCGCAGCGCGCCCGTCCATGCGAAAATCGTCGCCATCGGGTTGGTCGAGGTCTGCTCGCCCTTGAGATAGCGGTAATAGTGCTTCGTGACCGTGCCGTGCGCGGCCTCGTACTCCGTCGTGCCGTCCGGCGCGACGAGCACGGAGGTCATCATGGCGAGCGACCCAAACGCCGTGGACACCATGTCGCTCATCACGTCGCCGTCATAATTCTTGCAGGCCCAGATGAACCCGCCTTCGCTGCGGATGACGCGCGCGACCGCGTCGTCGATCAGCGTGTAGAAATACCGCAGGCCGAGCGCCTCAAACTGCGTTCTGTAGGTCTTTTCGTATTCCTCTTCGAAAATGCGCTTGAACGCGCCGTCGTAGACCTTGGCAATGGTATCCTTGGTGGAGAACCAGAGATCCTGCTTCGTGTCGACGGCATACTGGAAGCAGGCCCGCGCGAACGAGCGGATGCTGCTTTCCTTATTGTGCTCGCCCTGGAAGACGGCGGGGCCGTCGGTCTTCTGGACGAGAACGGTCTGCTCCCTGCCGGATGCGCCCCTGAAGGTCATGGTGCACTCGCCGGGCTCGTCCGTCTCAAAGCTCACGGACTTATATACGTCGCCGTAGGCGTGACGGGCGATGGTGATGGGCTTTTTCCACGTGCGCACGACCGGCCTGATGGCGTCCAGCAGAATGGGCGCGCGGAAGACCGTGCCGTCCAGAATGGAACGGATCGTGCCGTTCGGGCTTTTCCACATTTCGGTCAGCTGCGGATACTCGACCATCCGCTGCGCGTTCGGCGTGATCGTCGCGCATTTGACGGCCACGCCGTATTTCCTGGTCGCCAGCGCGGCGTCGACCGTGACCTGATCGCGCGTTTCGTTGCGGTGCAGCAGGCCGAGATCATAATATTCGGTCTTGAGGTCGACAAACGGGCAGATCAGCTCATCCTTGATCTTCTGCCAGAGCACCCTTGTCATTTCATCGCCGTCCATCTCGACGAGCGGCGTTTTCATCTGAATCTTTTCCATATCGGCTCCTTATCCGCGCTTGGCATAGTAATTCATCAGACAGCCGTCGAGCAGAATGTCCCGCTCATCCGGCGTCAGACCCTTCACGTGCAGCAGAATATCCGTTTTCTCGCCGCTCTGCCGCAGAACTGCCGCTGGGAAGTCCTCGCAGCCTTCCTCCAGCCGCTGCCGCACGTCCGGCACGAAGACCAGATCACCCGGTTCGCAGTCAAACGGCGTGCCCTCATCCAGCGTGAACGGCAGCATGCCCCAGTTGATGCAGTTGCTGCGGTAGCGCTTGGTCGCAAATTCATAGCAGATGTTCGCAAGCCCGCCCAGAACCTTCTGGCAGGACGCGGCCTGCTCCCGCGCAGAGCCGTCGCCGGGCTTGTTGGCAAACACGCAGGAGCCGAACTGCGTCGTTTTCAGAAGCGCGTCCGCATCGCCGGCGCGCGAGAGCGCGGCGCGCAGCGCCTCCGGCTCGGAACCGGCCCGCCGCTCCGCTTCCAGCGCTGCGATCTTCTTCGCGCGCGGCACATAGTCCGGCACGCGGCGCGAGAGCGTGAATTCCGCCAGCCGCAGGGGGTTCGAGCGGTAGGACGATGTTTCGCCGGACGGGATCAGCTCGTCCGTTGTGGTCACAGGGTCGTGAATGACGGCGGCAAGCTCCAGAAGGAGGTTTTCGCCCAGCGCGTACATCTTCGGCCAGTCGGTGATGTTTGGCCCCATGATGAGCTTCGTTTCCGGCTGCGGATGGCCGAAGCCGTGATAGACGCGGCGGGCATAGACCGTCTCGTCAAACCGGTACGGATGGCGCTCCGGGGTATAGTCCAGCTCGTCCGCCGGGGTGATGCGGCCGCCGTTTCGGGCCGTGGCCGCGATGGAGCGCGCGTCCATCAGGCACACGCCCGCAAACTGCCCCTCCCCGGGCTTCGAGCCCTCGCGGTTCGGGAAGTTGCGCGTCGTATGGCGAAGGGACAGACCGTTGTTGGCGGGCACATCCCCCGCGCCGAAGCACGGGCCGCAGAAGCTCGGCTTGATGACTGCGCCGGTTTCGAGCAGCTCCGCCGTCGCGCCCATGCGCGTGAGCGCAAGGCTGACCGGAACGGAGGTCGGATAGACGCTCATGGAGAAATAGCCGTCTCCGACCGAGCCGCCGCGCAGAATCTGCGCGGCCTCGTCGATATTATCAAACATGCCGCCCGCGCAGCCCGCAATAATGCCCTGGTCGGCCCAGACGCCGCCGTCGTGGACCTTATCCAGCAGATGCACGTCGGCCTTCGGCCAGCGCTTTTTCGCCTCAGCCTCCACACCCGCGAGAAGCTCCTTTGCATTTGCAAGGAATTCGCGGATCGTGTATGCGTTCGACGGGTGGAACGGCAGGGCGATCATCGGCTCGAGCTTGTCAAGCTCCAGCTCGATCATGCGGTCATAATACGCGCCGTCCTCCGGCGACAGCTTTTTGTACGCCTCAGGGCGGCCATGAATTTCAAAGAATTGCTTTGTCTCCCCGTCCGTCTCCCAGATGGAGGACAGGCAGGTCGTCTCCGTCGTCATGACGTCGATGCCGTTGCGGAAGTCAATGGGCAGATTCGCGATACCGGGGCCAACGAATTCCAGCACCCGGTTCTTAACGAAGCCGTTTGCGAACGTCGCCTTGACCAGCGCGATGGCCGCGTCGTGCGGGCCGACGCCGCGGCGGGGCTTCCCCGTCACATAGACCAGCACAACCTCAGGAAGCTGCGCGTCCCATGTATGCTTCAGCAGCTGCTTGGCAAGCTCCGGCCCGCCCTCGCCGACGGCCATTGTGCCGAGCGCGCCGTAGCGCGTGTGCGAGTCGGAGCCCAGAATCATCGCCCCGCAGGCGGCCATCTGCTCACGCGCGTAGGAATGGATGACGCTCTGGTTGGCGGGCACGTAAATGCCGCCGTATTTTTTGGCTGCGGACAGGCCGAAAACGTGGTCGTCCTCGTTGATCGTGCCGCCGACGGCGCAAAGGCTGTTGTGGCAGTTCGTCAGCGCGTAGGGAATGGGGAATTCCTTCATGCCGGAGGCCCGGGCCTGCTGGATGATGCCGACATAGGTGATGTCGTGCGAAAGCATGGCGTCAAAGCGGATGCGGAGCGCCCGCTCGTCGCCGGACTGGTTGTGCGCCTGCAGGATGCGGTAGGCCATGGTGCGTCTGCGGCCCTCGTCCGGGGTGAGCGGGGCCGTCTGCTGCGGCACGCCGCCGCAGAGGAACACGCCGTGATCGGTCAGTTTCATACACAGTGTTCTCCCTTCTGTACAGGGTCTTGATTTCTTGGGATATACTTTATCACAGAAATCCGTTTTTGAAAAGTGTTTCTGTGAAAATTCATAAATCCTGCAAATCCGGCAAAAAAGCGCCGATCGTGCAGGCAGTTTTGCAAGTTCGTTCGTTTTCTCTGTCATTTTCCATGCTGCGTTCTTGCAATTTCCGCTTCCGTCCGGTATGATGAGAAAAACAGACGGGAGGAACGGCACATGGCGCAGTATTATATGCTTCATAAGCCGCGCGGCCTGCTTACCGCCAGGCGTGACGCGCGGCGGGAGACGGTCATGTCCTGCTTTCCGGAGGCGCTGCGCGAGACGCTGCACCCGGTCGGGCGGCTGGATAAGGACACGGAGGGACTGCTGCTGTTTACGGACGACGGCATGCTGGACGTGCGCCTGCTCCGCCCCGAGCAGCACGTGGAAAAGGAATATGAATACCGCGCCTTCGGGGAGCTTGACGAGGCAGCCATGCGGCGGCTCGAGACGGGCGTCCCGCTTCTGGAGGGGCAGCCGCTCTCGCTGCCCGCCCGCGCGCAGCTGCTTGCGCACACGAGCATCGGAGAAAGCGCGCCGTATCTGCCCGAGCGCTTCCGCGAGAAATACCTGAAAAACCCGGCCCGGCCCGTCACGGCCGGCAAGCTCTGGATCACGGAGGGACGCAAGCATCAGGTCAAGCTGATGATTAAGGCTGTGGGCGGTCATGTGTTTTACTTAAAACGCCTCGCCATCGGTCCCGTCCGGCTGGACGAAGCGCTCCGCCCGGGCGAATACCGGCCCCTGACGGCGGAAGAACTCGCCGCCCTTATGCCACCGGCGACCAGCGGCGGCGATACTGCTGGGGCGTAGCGCCCTCACGTGCGCGGAAGACGCTGATAAAATAGCTGGTATTCTCCATGCCGACACGGTAGGCGACCTCCGATACCGGCAGGTCGGTCGCGCGCAGCAGCTCCTTCGCGCGGGTCAGGCGCAGGCGCGTCAGATATTCGCCGGGCGACTGGCCGAAA
>CADBOK010000128.1 GCA_902796245.1 Oscillospiraceae bacterium
AGATTTCATCCTTGACTATGAACAGACCGGACTGATCCTTGTGGTCAGCCATGACCGCCACTTCCTCAACACTGTCTGCACGCACACTGTGGATATCGACTACGGCAAGATCAAGATGTATGTCGGCAACTACGACTTCTGGTACGAATCCTCGCAGCTCATCCAGCAGCTCATCCGCAACAAGAACAAGCGCGCCGAGGAAAAAATCGCAGAATTGCAGACCTTCATTGCCCGCTTCGCGGCCAACAAGGCCAAGAGCAAGCAGGCGACCTCCCGCCGCAGGCTGCTCGACAAAATGACCGTCGAGGAAATGCCCGCATCCTCGCGCCGGTATCCGTTCGTGGGCTTTGAGCGCGAGCGCGAGGTCGGCAAGGACATTCTGTTCGTGACGGACGTATCCAAGACCGTCGACGGCGTGAAGCTGCTCGATAAAGTTTCGTTCATCGTCAATAAGAATGATAAGATCGCCTTTGTCGGCGAAAACGAGCTGGCGCAGACGACGCTGTTCAAGATCCTCATGGGCGAGCTCGAGCCGGACGAGGGCAGCGTCAAATGGGGCCAGACCGTCACGACCAGCTATCTACCGAAGGACAACACCGCCTATTTCGAGGGCTGCTCCGACTCTCTGGTCGACTGGATCCGGCAGTATTCGGCGAAAAAGGACGACGTGTACCTGCGGGGCTTCCTCGGCCGGATGCTGTTTTCCGGCGAAGAGGTCTTCAAGCCCGTGAACGTTCTGTCCGGCGGCGAAAAGGTCCGGTGCATGCTCTCGCGCATGATGCTTTCGGGCGCGAACGTTTTGCTTCTTGACCAGCCGACGAACCATCTGGACATGGAGTCCATTCAGGCCGTCAACAAGGGCCTGTGCGCCTTCCCCGGCAACATTCTGCTTGCCTCGCACGACCATGAGCTTTTGCAGACGACCTGCAACCGCGTCATCGAATTCCAGCCCGACGGCACCATCATCGACCGCCTGTGCTCCTACGACGACTATGTCGCGTGGAAGCTGGCGAAGGAAGCACATTAAAAAGAGGTTTTTATGGACATTCCGTATCAGGACATCAACAGCAGAACCATCGACCGCTGGGTCGACGAGGGCTGGGAGTGGGGAAAGCCCATCTCCCACGCGGAATACGAAAAGGCGCAGTCTGGGACGTGGGACGTGAAGCTGACCCCGGTCAAATTCGTCCCGCACAGCTGGCTCGGCGACTTAAAGGGCAAGCGCGTGCTGGGGCTTGCCTCCGGCGGCGGGCAGCAGATGCCTGTTTTCGCCGCGCTGGGCGCGCAGTGTACGGTGCTGGACTATTCGCAGCGGCAGCTGGATTCCGAGAGACTGGTCGCGGAGCGCGAGGGGTATGACATCACCATTGTCCGCGCCGACATGACCAAACGCCTGCCGTTTGACGAAAACAGCTTCGATCTGATCTTCCATCCCGTTTCCAACTGCTACGTCTACGCGGTGCTGCCCATCTGGCGCGAGTGCGCGCGGGTGTTAAAGCCCGGCGGACGGCTGCTGGCCGGACTCGACAACGGGCTGAATTTCGCCTTTGACGAGGACGAGACGCGGATCATCAACATGCTCCCGTTCAACCCGCTCGAGGATGAAGAGCAGATGCGGCAGTTGGAACGGGACAAAAGCGGCGTGCAGTTTTCCCATACCGCGCACGAGCAGCTCACGGGCCAGCTCAAGGCGGGCTTACAGCTGCTGGACCTCTACGAGGACACCAACGGCTACGGCAACCTGCACGCGCACAACATCCCCACCTACTGGGCGACACTGGCGAGAAAGGCGTAAGGGATCACGGTGAAGGCGTCGAAGTGCGTCCGCACCAAAGGCTCCCCTGAAAGGGGCCGATGTGGGCATCGGCCCCTACAAAACGCGCGCGTAAAAGGCTCCCCTTGGGCGTAAGGGGAGCCTTTTCATGCCTGATGAAATTTTCGCGGGTCTTTCCGCTCAGAGCGCCTCGACGGCGGCGCGGACCTCGTCCATCGTGGGGATGGAGACCGCTGCGCCGGGACGGGTGACGGAGATGGCGGAAGCCATGGAGGCGTACTGCATGGCCGTCTGGCGATCCATGCCCTGCGCGAGACAGCCGACAAAATAACCCATATAGGTGTCGCCCGCGCCGGTCGTGTCAACGGCCTTGACGGGATACGCGCACTGCCGGAGCTCCACGCCGTCCTTCCAGCTGACGGAGCCGGCGGAGCCGAGCGTCAGCAGGATGCCAAGCTCCGGATAGCGCTGCTTGAGCGTCTCATAGCCCTCCTGCGGATCCTCGCAGCCAGCCATGCGGGCGCATTCGATCTCGTTGACGACCAGCCAGTCGACGCCGCTCAGATCGACGCGCAGGATCTCCTCCGAAATGGGCGAGACGTTCAGCACGACGCGCAGACCGCGCTGAACGGCAGCGCGCAGCATATAGGTCAGGTTGGACATTTCATTCTGCATCAGCAGGTAATCTCCTGCGTCGAAATGGGAGAAAACCTCGTCAATATCCTCCGGCGTGACAGCCATGTTCGATCCCCCGTAGGTAAAGATGCAGTTCTGCCCGCTCGGCTCGACCTGGATGATAGCGTGGCCCTGGGGGATCTGCGTGTGCTTCAGATAGCGCAGATCGACGCCGCTGTCCGAAAGGAGCTCCGCCAGCCGCGCGCCCTCCGTGCCGAGCAGCCCGGCGTGATAGAGCTTCTGCCCGCTGCGCGCCACGGCGATGGACTGGTTGAGCCCCTTGCCGCCTGCGTTCTGGGCATAGCTTTTTGTGTGGATCGTCTCGCCCGCGCGGCAGAAGTGGTCGACGGCGTAGACGTGATCGATATTCAGAGAACCAAAATTGACGACCTTCATCGAGTAACCCCCCGTGTTTCATGTATAGCTTTCGCTTACTGATAGAATACCCGCTCCGCGCGGCGGTTGTCAAGCCTCGCGCAGGTTCAAATAAGCGCCATGCACTGCCCTTTCAGCGAAATCGCCCGCTCTCCCGATTTGGCGCATGAAAAGCCCCGATCCCAGTCCGGATCGGGGCTTTGGCTCTTATTCTTCGTTGTCCCAGTTGTGCCAGACGTTCTGCACATCGTCGTCGTCCTAGGGCGCTTTATGCGCAAGGAATCATCGAAAATTCCATTGAAAATCAGCAGTTTTCGCTGTTTACGCCGCTTCAAAGTTGCATTTTTTCTTATATGGTATGTCACAATTCTTTTGGACAGATTCAGTATAACCGATGCAAAGGCTCAAGTCAATTCATATATTGCTATTAACACTCGTGGGGGGGAATTTTCTTTTTATAATAGAAAAGCAAAAAATCCCCCCGCTCATCGTTTTGTCTATAACAATCCGCATCGCGTGTAATATGCGTGTGTAGCATCACGCAAAAATCCAAGCGCAAGATACAATTATTGCTTTGTGCAGCCGCTCTTTCCTCACTGCATACAAACCAGCTTGCCGCGATAGCGGCATAGTATTTCAGTATTAAAAATAACATTATAGCAAAAAATATTAAAAGTTATTGACATACAGACAGGGTGTAGTTATAATAGCAGTATCAATTCAAACGGTCGTTAAACTTAATACAAACGGAGCTGATACTATGACATACGGATACTGCCGCATTAGTACGAAGAAGCAGAACATTGAGCGTCAGGAACGGAATATCAAAGAAACCTATCCTGAAGCACTCATTCGCAAAGAGGTCTATACCGGTACGAAGTCAGACCGCAAGGAATGGAACAAGCTTCTAAAGGCACTGAAGCCTGCTGACACCGTTGTGTTCGATAGCGTCAGCCGTATGTCCAGAAATGCTGAAGAAGGCTTTGAAACGTATGAGCGCCTTTACAATGCAGGTGTGAATCTTGTCTTTCTCAAAGAGCCGCATATCAACACGGACACCTACAAGCAGGCGATTGAGAATCAGCTGCAAATAGCTATCAATTCAGGCGATCATGCGACTGATGAACTTATGCAGTCTATTATTGCCGCTCTGAACAAGTACATTCTGGCTTTGGCAAAGAAGCAGATATATCTTTCCTTTGAACAATCTGAGAAAGAAGTCACAGACCTGCACCAACGCACGAAAGAAGGCATTCAAACAGCAAGGCTCTACGGCAAACAGATTGGGCAGAAGCAGGGTGCCAAGTTGACCACCAAAAAGAGCATTGCTGCAAAGAAAGAGATTCTGAAACACTCCAAAGATTTCAGCGGTACACTGAGCGATATGGACACCATGAAGCTTGTTGGTTTGAGCCGCAATACCTACTACAAGTACAAAAAAGAATTGAAGCAGGGCAACTAAGCTCTGCTTCATGTTCTCTATGTAGGGGGGTATTTTTGGATTAGCGGTCTACCACTGTGACGGATTCGCCTGTAGCACACCAACTTCCCGCTCGCCTAATGTATGTCATTCTGCATGATAAATAACGTTGGTTTTTAGGCAAATGGGAGACGGGGGTGCAGACAAAATCTTGGACTGATTATGCAGCAAAGCCAAGATGATGTCTATACTCAATCGGACTCAGCCCGCCCAG
>CADBOK010000129.1 GCA_902796245.1 Oscillospiraceae bacterium
GAACATCCACTTCAACAACGTCCTGCTCCTGCAGGCAAAATACGATGAGTTCAGCTACTTCCGCGACTACAAAAACGTCGTGGACGACAGCCTTCTGAAAAGTGATCTGCGCACGGAGTTCCTCGGCTGCACTGCAGACGAGGCCGCGTGGAACACGACCTACGGAAGCTTCGAAGACGGCACCGCCCGCCGCATGGAGCTTCTGAACACCAACCACCGTCTCACGACCCACAATGCCCACGGTTTGGCTACAGCATTGGACTGGTTCTCTGAGACGATCGGTCTTGACCAGACGCTCGCACCGACGGATCAGGTTGCCATGACGAAGGAGACGCTCGTGCTGATCGCCATGCTCGCGGCAGTCGCATCGCTCATGGCCGTGATGGAGCTGCTGCTCACAATGCCGTTCTTCTCCGGGGCGGTACAGCCGCTGCCCGCCGAGGCCTCCGTCAAGCCGAACGGTGCGTGGTGGCGCGGCGCGATCATCACGATGCTGCTCGCCGCTGCGACGTATCCGTTCATGACGCAGCTCGGCCACGGCCTCCTGCCGCTGCCGGAAAACATCTTCCGCATGACGGTCGGCAACGGCTTCCTCAGCTGGTATTCTCTTCTGATTCTCATCATGCTGGTCACGTCCATCATCGGCTATCAGAAAAATAAAAAGCGCGGCGCACAGGACGACTGGCAGAGCATGGGCCTCGGCACGGCTGCCGCGCCGGGGCGTATGGGCTGGGGCCTGCTCGGCCGCTGCGCGCTGCTGGTCCTGTGCATGCTGGCGTATCTGTACGTCCTGCTGCTTGTCTGCGAGAAGGCATTTTTGCTGGACTTCCGGTTCATCTGGCCGTTCTTCAAGACCTTTGACGCAGCCCGCTTCGGCCAGTTCTGCGTCTATATCCCGGTCTTTGCGCTGTTCTTTATCCTGAACAACAGCAAGATCATGGCGTCCTCCCGCTGCAAAGCCACATATCAGCCGGGCTTCAAGGGATTCCTCGGCTGCTGGTGGCGCAATGCGCTCATGATGGTCGGCGGCATTCTGATCATCGTGCTGATCGAATACATCCCGTTCTTTATGAACATCGCGCCGGGTGCAGATCTGCTGTTCGGCTCGACGTTCGGCGGCCCGTTCATGTCGCTGCTGATTCTGTTCGTGCCGCAGGTACTGGTGTTCAGCGTGCTGTGCACCTACGCCTATCGCCGCACCGGCAGCGTCTATGTCGGCGCGCTGACCGCAGCGTCGCTTGCCTGCTGGATTGTGACCGGCGGCTCGTCAATGCTCTAATCTGGATATACAAAAAAGCTGCCCGGACGGGCAGCTTTTTTCTCGTTATTTTTGTTTTTCTTCCAGATACGGGCCAAGATAGTCGGATGCACGACCAAGAATCGAGAGCATACACATATCCGCCTCATATGCGTCCCGCCGCGCGATCGCCGCGGTCAGCAGCTGGAACTTCGGGATGCTCAGCCGCAGCTTCTCGCGGTTTTTGTAATGCTCCCGGATCAGATTTCGGATCATCTTCTCAAAGCTCTGGAACACCATCGCATACGCCAGATTCCCCGAAATTTCGATCAGGCATTTATGATACAGATAAACGGCCTCTGCCGCCTGTGCATCGTCTGCAGCATAAATCGCCTCCGTGTGTGCCTGAAGCGTCTGTAAGGACGCGGCGGTCAGCTTTGCACACGCCAGTCTTGTGCATTCGCGCTCAATGAGAATCCGCGCTTCCATCAGATCCTTGAACAGCGTGCTGTCAATGAGGCCGGAATCAAAGCCCATGATCGCCGACAGCGTCTCCGGCGTGGCCTGCTGCACATATTCCGCTACAAACGCGCCCTTGCGTGGGACAATCCGCAAAAAGCCCATGCGCGCCAAATCCAGCATTCCCTGATTGACAGAGCCCCGGCTGAAGCCGAGCTGTGCGGCAAGCTCGCGTTCAGGCGGCAGCCGGTCACCGGGCTTCCGCTCGCCGGAGAGAATCTGGTTCTTCATAATTTCAATAAAACTGTCTTTTCGATTTTTGTGCTCGCCTGCCTGCATACGATCCCCCCACGATACCTTTGATGTATATTCTATAATGCCATGGGATCGAAATCAAGCATGGTCTTGATAAAATGACCACAAACGCGACAGCCCGTCCGCTTCCGCCCGCAGTGCGGGCAGTTTCGGGGGGATAAAAAAGGCGCTTTTTTGCTGCTGTCAAAAATGGAATGACGCTGTTATTCACCAGGAGCCGCAAAAGCCAGTAAAATCAAGGATAATTTTGACGCTATTACGATTTCGGGAGGGCTTGAGTATGAAAACGGAAGAAAAAAACGGCATATGGCCCACACGCGATTCGGTCAAGGACTACTTCCCGCTGCCGAAAGAAATTTTCTCGCTGGGTCTGAGCACAGCGGAAATCGCAATCTATGCCTACCTGCTGTTCTGCGAGGATCGCCGGACGTTCCAGTGCTGGCCAAGCTATCGGAAAAACGGCGAAGCAGTTGGGCTGAGTCCAAACACCATCCGGCCGATTCAGACGGCGCTTCCGTGCTTTTGCGCATGCATGTACGCCCGGCGATCTGCTGCTCAGCGAAAAGGAACAAAGCCTGCTGCGGCAGGTATGCACAGGATTTGAAAAAACCGTGATACTCATCAATGCCGGGACACCGATACAGCCGGATGGATTATGCAACGAACCGGGCGTGAATGAGGTTTTACTGACCTATCTGGCTGGCATGGAGGGCGGTCTCGCAGCGGCGGATATTCTATGCGGCGATGTGAATCCGTCCGGCCAGCCGGATATAGACATATCGGATACAGGCTGCTTCGGCGGGCTGGAACGGCTGCAGTGGCCGCGAATTCCATGCAGCGACGGGCCGGCAGGCCTGCGCACAAAGCCGCAGTGCGAAATCAAAACGACAGCAAGGCCGTGCGAAGCGCTCCTTTCCTCCACTTGGGACTGCGCGCTTATTGAAAAGATAGGAGAAGCGGGCGCAGGAGAATTCCGGGAAAACAACATTGGAATCTGGATGGCACCCGGTATGAACATCCATCGGAGCGCCTGCTGCGGCAGAAATTTTGAGTATTATTCTGAAGATCCGCTGCTGGCGGGCCGTATGGCCGCGGCAATGGTCGATGGTAGCAGACCATGCAGGATAAGCCGAAAACGGCCCGGTTTGGTACAACGCTGTTTTTGGACAATCCGCTGCACCGGCAGGCGTGGGAGATCCTGTCCGCGATCCCTGCCGGACAGCGCACAAACTGGCTCTGTCTGGCGCTGTGCCAGCAGGCACAGCGGGAGCAATTCCTGCTGGACCTGAAAACGATTCTCCAAACGGAGCTGCAAAACAGCTCCTACCCACAAACAATTTCGCGGCCGCAGCCAGCCGGGAGCGTCGACGATGACGTTCTCGGCTTTTTGCGCGCGCTGCAGGAAGAAGGTAAAGAATGCCGAACCATATGGACAGACAAAAGCCTGCCCACCATCCTCATCTGCCTTGCCGCTTACGGCATGGCAGTTTTGCTTTATCGGACGAATCAGGGCAGGACCCGCGACGGCGAGGAAC
>CADBOK010000130.1 GCA_902796245.1 Oscillospiraceae bacterium
CCCGACCCGGAGGAGCTGGAGGACAGCTTCCTGCGCTACGCGGGCGACATCACTGCCAGCCGCGCCGAACAGACCGCCTATCACCTGAGCGGTACGCCGGAGCCGGACGGTTTTCTGAACCTCACGACGCTGATGCTGCCTGTGGATGCCGTGAAGGAAAAGGCAAAAGAATTCGGCGTCAGCGTGACGGAGTTCATTGCGGCCGTCATGATGAAGGCCATCAGCGACCTGCAGGCCGAAAAGGTCCCGCGCCGCATGCGGCGCAAGCCTGTTAAAGTCCTGCTGCCGGTCAACCTGCGCGGACTGTTTCCGAGCCGGACGATGCGGAATTTCGCGTCTTATATCACACCGGAGATTGACCCGCGGCTGGGCGATTATTCGCTTGCGGAGATCTGCCGCATCGTCCATTACCGGATGGGACTGGAAAACGATCCCCGGATGATGGCGGCGAAGATCGCGACGAACGTGGCGAGCGAACGTTCCGCCGTACTGCGCGTCATGCCGCTGTTTGTCAAGAACATCGCGATGAAGGCCGTGTTCGATCTGGTCGGCGAGTGCAAATCCTGCCTGTGCCTGTCCAACCTCGGCCTTGTCAAGCTGCCGGAGGAAATGGCCCCGTATGTCGCGCGGATGGACTTCATCATCGGCGTGCAGGCCAAGGCTCCGCACAACTGCGGCGTCGTGAGCTGGGACGGCACGATGTATATCAACATGATCCGAAACATCCGGGAACCGGAGCTGGAATCTCATTTTTACCATGTGCTGCACACGCTGGGGCTGCCTGTCAAGGTCGAAAGCAACCAGCGCTGGGCATAAGTAGGAGGCCTATTAAGCATGTATTGTGTCAAATGCGGCGTTGAGCTCGCCGACAGTGAAAAAAAATGTCCCCTGTGCGGGACGCCGGTGTTCCATCCGGATATCCCGCGCACGCTTTCCGAGCCACCCTTCCCGCCGGACAAGCGTATCCGGCCCGAGGACGTGAACCGCTCCGGTATTCTGTTCGTGCTGACCATCGCGGCGCTGCTGCCTGCGCTCTTGTGTCTGCTCTGCGACTGGCGCATCAACGGAACGCTCGTCTGGTCCGGCTACGCAGCGGGGGCGATTGGACTTTTGTATATCGTCATTCTGCTGCCCATGTGGTTCCGGCGGCCCAATCCCGTTATCTTCGTGCCGGTCGACTTCGCCGCGGTGGGTCTGTATCTGCTTTACATCAACTTTGCCACCGGCGGACACTGGTTTCTGTCCTTCGCATTCCCGGTCACGGGGGCCATCGGCCTGCTTATCAGTGCAGCCGTCGCCCTGACGCACTATCTGCGCAGCGGGTATCTTTACATCTACGGCGGCATGCTGATTCTGGGCGGCGGGTTGGCCGTGCTCATTGAGTTCCTTATCAATCTGACCTTCCAGATTCATGAGACATTCTTCTGGTCGTTCTATCCGATGACCGCAGGCGTTGCGCTGGGCCTGATGCTCATCGTCATCGCCATCTGCAAGCCCCTGCGCGAGTCGCTGCACCGGAAGTTTTTCCTGTAAGCGAAATCATCTGCCTACCGGATCGTAGGGGCCGATGCCGCATCCGTCTTCAAGTGAAAACAGCCCCCTCCGCATGCGTTTTTCCATGCGGAGGGGGCTGCTGTTTATTTTTCGAGATGCTTCTGGACAGCCTGTACGATCCGGGCGATTGCGGCACTCAAGGCCGCGTTGACGGCGAATTCCACGAGGAAGTTCACGCCGATGAATGCGACGAACAGAAAATAGACAATGTTCGTGCCGCCTGCGTAGTCCTGCAGGACAGGCTTGAAGACCGTGAGCATGCCGATGGCAAACACACCGGTATTCACGACAGGGGCCGTCAGCGCGGAGAGAATGCAGCTGAGTGTCTGCCTCTGCCGCAAAGCCTTTGCGACAAGTCCTGCGCAAAGCCCGCACAAAACGGCCTTGCCGACGCACACGACGACGAGCCAGAACGGGCTTGCGACCCACAGGACGTTTGTAAATTCATCCGCGCCCGTGATGCCCGCAATCAGGCAGACGACCCCGAACACCGCGCCAAGCCCGGCTCCCGCGCCGGGCCCAAAGAGGATCGCGCCGACGACGATGGGAACCAGCGTCAGCGAGATCGGAACCGGCCCGATGCGGATACCGCTTGCGACGGTTTGCAGAACAACGACCAGCGCGGCCAGCAGGGCCAGCGAGGTCAGACGGACGACGGATGCATGGTTATTGCGATTCATAAGTACCTCCTGCTGTCACTCCGGATATTCCGGATGCAACGCACATATTTTATCACGGGCAAAGCCCGTTGATAACAGAATTACGGAATTTCTTCCTCGACGGGTTCGCTGGAAATGGGCGCGCCGTCCTTGATGGCCTGCCACTGCTCGCGCGTAATGAGCAGCTGGCGGGGCTTGGAGCCCTCGAACGGGCCGACGATGCCGCGCTCCTCCATCTCGTCCATGATGCGCGCCGCGCGGGCATAGCCCAGCTTCAGACGGCGCTGGAGCATGGATACGGAGGCCTGTCCGGTCTCCAGAATGACGTCGACCGCCGCCGGGAGCATTTCATCGCCGTCAGAGCTGTCTGTCTCTGCGGCTGCGCTGTCGGAGCTGCCAGAGCTGGATTTTCCGCTCTCGGCCGCCTTTTTGTCGATCTCGGCCATGACGGCGTCGGAATACTCCGCCTCGCTCGAGGCCTTGACGAAGGAGACGACCTCCTGTACCTCGTCGTCGGTGATGAAGCAGCCCTGCACGCGCTTGGGCTTGCCCTGCCCGAGCGGCGCATAGAGCATATCGCCCTTGCCGACAAGCTTTTCTGCGCCCGCCGTATCGAGAATGATGCGCGACTCCATCGCGGAGGCGACGGCAAACGCGATGCGGGAGGGGATGTTGGCCTTCATCAGGCCGGTGATGACGTCCGCAGACGGACGCTGCGTGGCGATGACCAGATGTATGCCCGACGCACGACCCATCTGCGCGATACGGCAGATCGATTCCTCGACCTCCTTGGCGGCGACCAGCATGAGGTCGGCCAGCTCGTCGATCACGACGACGATCTGCGGCATGGGCTCGAGCTCATCGTCCGCAGACGCACGCGCCTGCTTGTTGAAGGATTCGAGATCGCGGACGCCTGCGTCCGCCATCATGCGGTAGCGCCGCATCATTTCCGTGACCGCCCACTGCAGGCTGCCCGCGGCCTTTTTGGGGTCGGTGACGACAGGGATGAGCAGATGCGGAATGCCGTTGTAAATGCCAAGCTCGACCATCTTCGGGTCGATCATGATAAGCTTGACCTCCTCGGGCTTCGCCTTATAGAGCAGAGAGATAATGAGCGAGTTCATACAGACCGATTTACCGGAGCCGGTCGTGCCGGCGATCAGCAGATGCGGCAGCTTGCCGATATCGCCGATGATGCGGTTGCCGCCGATATCCTTGCCGACGGCAAAGGACACGCGGGACTTGCATTTCTCAAATTCCGGCGAGTCAATGACCTCGCGAGCCATAACGACCGAGACGATCCGGTTCGGCACCTCGATGCCGACGACGGAGATCTTGTCCGGGATGGCCGCGATGCGCACGCCGGACGCGCCGAGGGCCAGCGCAATATCGTCCGCCAGGTTCGTGACCTTGGACAGCTTCACGCCGCGCTGGAGCTCCAGCTCGTACCGCGTGACCGACGGGCCGCGCGTGACGTTGATGATATGCGCCTCGATGCCGAAGGATTGGAGCGTGTCGCTCAGGCGTTCGGCGTTCTGCCGCATTTCCTCCGTGCCGTCGTGCGACTGGCCGCTTCCGGCCTTCAGGAGCGATACGGGCGGGAATTCGTATTCCGGCTTCTGCGGCTCCTGCCGGTCGATCTCCTGCGCAATCTGGGCCGCTTCGAGCTGCACGTCCGCTTTTTTGAGTTTTTCCGGCTGCTCCGGGACCTCGACCGGCGGCAGCGGCTGCGCGGCGGGAGCCGGCTTCGGCGCGTCGAAATGGTCGATCACGAGCGGCGGCATCTGGTGCGGCAGGCTCATGGGAATGACGTTCGGCACGGGCGGCGCTTCCTCTTCGGGAGGCTCCGGCTGGTCGGCAATCAGCGCGTCAAACTGCGATTTGTAATCGGTATGAACAGGCATCTCCTCCGGCTCGGCGGGAACAGGAGGCTCCTGCTGCGGCGCTGCCGGGGCGGCTTCTGCGGCCTTCGCCTGGCGGCGGCTGTTTTCCACGAAAACGTCGGGCCGCACCGGGGCGTTTTTCCTGCCGGAGGTCTTTTTTTCCGGCTGTTCCGGCATGGGCGGATCATCGACCGGGAGGTCAAATTCGCTCATGCGGGAGGCGCGGCGCTGCTCCGTGCGCTGCACATGCTCAATATGCTTATTTGCGACGGTATCGACGATTACTTGAGCAGGGTCCTTGTGCTCGCGCTGCGGCTCGGCGTATTCTGCGCGGGGACGGTTCCTGATGGCTATCACGATGCTCGATACCGTCATGTTGAGGCTCGTAATGAGGCTCAGCAGCATCCCCACGATCACGACCGCAGCTGCTCCAATGCGGCTGATAAGCGCCTCGAGCAGACTTGCAAGTCCGCCCGCCAG
>CADBOK010000131.1 GCA_902796245.1 Oscillospiraceae bacterium
ACAGGCGGCCCTTGCCGCGCAGCTTTTTGAATGCGTTCGAGAGCTTTTCGGTTAAGCCTTCAAATGCCATGTGTTACTCCTTTATTTCCCGCACGGCGCGCAGGATCGCGCCGGCCTGCGGCGCGGCCTCCGGGACAGAAGCGAGCGCCTGCGCGTTCTGCGTGATCGCTTCCAGCGCTTTTTGTAGCCGCCGGTCGCGCGCAATGCAGCCGAGGGCTGTTTCATAGCCCTCCAGCAGCTCTTCGGCGCGGGCGAGCGTATCGTGGACACCCTGCCGGCTGATCCCGGCGGCGGATGCGATCTCGCTGAGAGAATAATCCTGATTATAATAGAGGTCAAATAAGCCGCGCTGCTTTTCGGTCAGCAGCTCGCCATAATAGTCGTACAGCAGCGTCATGGTGAGCGCATCGGACCGCATGGCAAGACCCCCAGATCAATCGTTCCGGTATACTATACAGGATTTTATCCAAGCTGTCAAGTGCTTTTCCTTGACAGCACTTTAAAAAGTCTGCTTGTGCACGATATGCGCTTGCCTCCGCAGGGCCTTGTTCCGTCGAGGCCGGGCCCCAAAACATAAACCAGCGAAGCGTTTGCGCTTTGGAAAGGAGGAAACGGGCTCAGAGGATAAGAGCCCCCGCGCTTAGCGCGGGGGCTCGTTCCGTCGAGGCCGTTTCCGACGTGCCTCCGGCGGCCCTATCTTTTCCCTTGCACGGGAAAAGATAGGGAAGAAAAGGGCGCTTGGGGACGCGGGGTGCATCCTGCGGTGCGATTCAGGCAGGAATCTGATTTACGGATATTACGAACACACGTACTCACTCTACGGGCGCTATGGTACGCGCCGCCTGTTACGGTACACCAAATTTGCGAGTAGTTACGATTCAATGTCTGCGGTAAAAACGCTTTGCGTTCGAAATTTGCAAGGCAGCACGGATTCACCGAAGTCCTGCAGGGGCCGATGCCCACATCGGCCCGCACACATTGCACTGTTTTTACGGAGGCTTTCGGCGAATTCGTAACTTCCCAGTGGATCGATGCGGGCATCGACCCCTACAATGGGATTCGGCAGAGCATACAGATTCGCATTGTGCCTCCGCTTTTCACAGCTGCCTGCCGCGACCTCTCAGGCGCTGCGCGCCAGCTCCCCTTCCAGGGGAGCCTTGAGCGTCCTGCACGTGCAGAAAATATTTCTCCTGCGTGCGGGCTTTACTTTTTTTGCGCTTCATGTTAACATAATGCGTACCCCCTCTTATTCCCCATTTTTCCCTGAAAGGAGATCTCAGAACCATGAAACACAAGCTGAAGCGGATTGCTGCGTCGGTGCTGACGCTGGCGCTGCTGGCCGTGCCGGCGCTGGCCGCGGCGGAGAACGTCGGAAGCAGCACGCTGAACGTGGCGAACAACACCGTCTATACATACAGCACGCAGGCTGTCACCTCCGACTCCGGCAGGCAGACAAATCTGCATGAGAACATCTTTACCTATAAAAAAGAGGCGCAGGTGCGTCCCGTCGTCGCGTTCGGCACGACGCTCTACGGCACCAGCCCCATGAACAAGACCATCAAGACGCTCGAAGAGCAGGGCTACAGCATGGTCGCGGGAATCAACGGCTCATTCTTTGACCGTTCGACCGGCATCCCCTACGGCATCGTCGTCACGAACAGCATCCTGCGCTCCGGCGGCTCTGCCAACGCGGTCGGCTTCCTGGCCGACGGCTCGGCGCTCATCGGCGACCCGGTGGTCGCCGTCACGCTGGACTACGGCGCGGATACGCCGCTGCTGCTCAACTATAATAAAGCCATGACGACGCAGAACGGCGTGCTCCTGTATTCGCAGGACTACGATACCCGCACCAAGAATACCATCGAAGGCTATCACGTCATCGTCCGCCCGGTCGGCTCGCGCGCGGCGGAGCTGCGTCTGGGCCAGACGCTGACCGTCGAGGTCGTCGGCATGGTCGAGGACACGAAGTCCTGTTCCATCCCGGACGACGGCTTCCTGCTCGCCGTTGCGAACGACACGGCGTATAAAAGCGCGCTCACCGCGCTTAAAAGCATGGTCATGGGCCAGCAGATGACGATCCAGGTCACGTGCGCCTCCGGCTGGGAGAATGTGACCTCCGCCGCAGGCGGCGGCGACATGCTGGTCGAAAACGGGCAGGTCTGCACGGACTTCACGCTCGATTCCGCAAAGAAAATGGCGGCCCGCACGGCCATCGGCGTCACGCGCGACGGCTCGCTCATCCTGTACACCTGCGACGAGGCGGGCAATTCCGACGGTCTGACGCTTGCGCAGCTGGCCGAGCGGATGCTTGCGCTCGGCTGTCAGACGGCGCTGAATCTCGACGGCGGCGGCTCGACGGCGGCGGGCGTCACCTATCCCGGCTACGCCTCCGGCGCGACGGCGAACGTGCCGTCCGACGGCAAGCTGCGCGAATGCGCGAATTTCATCTTCCTCGTCCGCCAGAAGCAGGATGCGGGGACCGCCTCGAAGCTGTATCTGTATCCCTTCGGCGGCTATGCGCTGCCCGGCGCGAAGCTCACCATGACCGTCAAGGCTGCCGACAGCAGCTACATGGCGGCGGCTGTCCCGACGAACGTGACCTTCGGCGGCACGAACGTCACGCAGACCTCCGGCAGCACCGTCACGGTCGAGCCCGGCGCGAGAGGCGCGGCGACCGTCACCGCAGCGGCGGGCGGCCTGCGCGCGACGGCTTCGTTTGCGATCCCCTCCGCGCCGACCTCCATCACCATCAAGCATGAGGGCAAGAACACGCCGCTGACCACGCTCCGCGTGGCGGGCGGCAGCACGACGGATCTGACGGCAACGGCCTGGTACTACGGCAATCAGGTCTATTCCGCCGATGAGAGCTTTACCTGGGCCGTGTCGGACGGGCTCGGCGAGCTCAGCGAAAGCGGCGTCTTCACCGCCGCGAAGACCGGCACGGAGCTGACCGGCACGATCACCGCCTCCTACGGCGAAACGTCGTTCACGCTCAAGGTCACGGTCGGCTCGTCGCAGCCGTTTGCGGACACGAAGGGCCACTGGGCCGAAAGCTATATTACGGACCTCTATTACGCGGGCACGCTGCAGGGCTCCACAAAGGACGGCAAGCTCTATTACCGCCCCGACGCGAGCATGACGCGGCAGGAGTTCATCGTCGCCATGATGCGCTATCTCGGCACCGATCTGAGCGCGTATCAGGACGTTTCGCTCCCGTTTGCCGACAGCGGCTCGATCGCTGACTGGGCAAAGTCCGCGATGCAGGCGGCGTATTCGCTTGGCTACCTCACCGGCTCGAAAACAAACGGCCAGCTGCTGGCCAAGCCCGGCGCGACGATCTCCCGGCAGGAGGCCATGACGATTCTCTCGCGCACGAAGGACTTCCCGGAGGCCGATCTCAACACGCTCTCCGCCTTCTCCGACAGCGGGAAGATCGCTGGCTGGGCAAGGACCGCGCTTGCGCAGATGGCCCAGCAGAAGATCATCAGCGGCTCGAAGGGCAAGCTGAATCCCACCGGCAACGTCACGCGCGCCGAGGTGGCGAAAATGCTCTACGGCCTTTCGGAGCTGTAAACCCGAAGATATCCATGCAAGCGCTCTGTATATATACAGAGTGCTTGCATGCTTTCGAGGCCGTTCGGATCCTGAATTTTTTCTGAAATTTATGTTTTTCAGGCAGAATTGTGCAAACTGCCGCTTTCAAGGACAGCTGTACCGGTAGAGTTGTATGGTTTTTTATTCGTTTTTGCTTGACAATATGCACTTCGCGTGTATAATTATGAGCATACAAAACAACACAGCCGACGCATGAAGCGTCACAGGAGGAACTGAACATGAAAAAGTATCTTGCACTGCTGCTTGCAGCCATTATGGCGCTGAGCCTCGCGGCCTGCGCTTCCACCGCAAAGACTGAGGACGCCGCTTCCACTTCCGGCAAGCTGACCATGGCGACCGAGGCCACCTTCCCGCCGTATGAATACTATGACGGCGACGCCATCGTCGGCATCGACGTCGAGGTCGCACAGGCCATCGCCGACAAGCTCGGAATGGAGCTGGAAGTCACCGACATCGCATTCGACTCCATCATCCCCGGCGTGCAGACCGGCAAGTATGACATGGGCATGGCCGGTATGACCGTGACCGACGAGCGCAAGGAGCAGGTCAACTTCTCCGATTCCTATGCCACGGGCGTGCAGGTCGTCATCGTCAAGAACGACAGCCCCATCACCTCGGTCGATGATCTGTTCGCGGACGGCGCCAACACCGTCGTCGGCACGCAGGCCGGCACCACAGGCTTTATCTATGCCACGTCCGACATTGAAGACGCCGGTCTCGGCACCGTCAAGTCCTTCGGCAAGACGACCGACGCCGTCGAAGCGCTGAAGAACGGTCAGGTCGACTGCGTCGTGCTCGACAACGAGCCTGCAAAGGCGCTGGTCGCGGCCAACGAGGGCCTGCACATCCTCGATACCGAATACGCCGTTGAGGATTACGCCATCGCCATCGCCAAGGAAAACACCGATCTTCTGGAAAAGGTCAACAAGGCTCTGTCGGAGCTGACCGCCGATGGCACGCTCCAGTCCATCGTTGACAAGTACATCGGCAAATAAATTAAATCTGTATCTTCGCAACGGGACGGAGCGATGCTCCGCCCCGCTGCTTCGCGCAATACGACTTGATAGAAAAGAGGGAGCGCTTCGCCCATGACAGAATGGTTTCGGACATGGCTCGCCAAGGTCGCCAAAGACTTTGTCACCTGCTTCATCACCAAGGATCGCTGGAAATATATCGTAAAGGGTCTGGGCAATACGCTCCAGATCGCGCTGGCCGCCGTGCTGCTGGGTATCCTGATCGGCACGATCGTGGCCATTATCCGCTCGACGCATGACAAAACGCATGAAACGATGCGCCCCGGTCTGGGCCGGACGCTCCTGAACATCGCCGACTGGCTGTGCAAGGTCTATCTGACCGTCATCCGCGGCACGCCGGTGATGATCCAGATCCTCATCATGTTCTTCGTCATCTTCTCCACCGCGCGCGACGGCACGCCCGTCGCCATGCTGACGTTCGGCATCAACTCCGGCGCCTACGTCGCGGAGATCATCCGCGGCGGCATCATGGCCGTCGACGAGGGACAGAACGAGGCGGGCCGCTCGCTCGGCCTCAACTTTGCGCAGACGATGCTCTATATCATCATCCCGCAGGCGCTCAAGAACGTGCTGCCCGCGCTGGCGAACGAGTTCATCGTGCTGCTGAAGGAGACGTCCGTCGCCTGCTATGTGGCGGTCAACGATCTGACCAAGGGCGGCGAGATCATCCGCTCGCAGACCTATATTCAGGCCATGCCGCTGCTCATCGTCGCGGCGCTGTACCTCATCATGGTCGTGTTCTTCTCGCATCTGGTAAGCAAGCTGGAAAGGAGGCTGCGCAACAGTGACCACTAAAACGCTCATCAGTGTCAAGGGCCTTGA
>CADBOK010000132.1 GCA_902796245.1 Oscillospiraceae bacterium
ATAGCTTGTCGAACTGCCGGTGCGCCTCTGCCCGTAATTCCCGCAGTTCACGGTTGGCGACAGTTCCCAGAGGAATTGTGGTTCCTTTCTGAACGCGGACATAGGCATCGCAGGCGGGGTAATTCTTGCAGACATACAGCATTTCATTCCGGGAGTTCTCTCGGTAGACACCGTCTGCGCTTCTCAGAATGGTATGACTGCCGCAGTAGGGGCAGCGGGGCGCGTTTGGGTCGATTCCCTTTCGTTTGTTTTTCTGTTTCATCGAAATAATCCTCCGTCAAATAAAAAATACCGGAAGGATGCAATACCGCAGCATACTCTATGGGGTGAATCCCCACAGATGCCTGTAGTAAAGCAACCTTCCGGTAATCCTGTTTAATTGGCTTGCACCATTAAGGACCGCTATCACAACGCTAAGTCCGTAACGATTCCGCTACCCACCCGGGTGCGTCAAACGTCGGGAGCTCTTCCGACGGATCGAAAGCCTGGGTGCAAGCCCCTGACACGATCGTATTGTAGCACCCCTTTTTGGGGTAGTCAATGTTTTATAAAAGCATTTGGATAAGTTCTATTTTTCTTACAAATTACGAGTTCCCAAACTCATTTAGGATGATTTTTTGTCGATTTTATCAACCATGATCATGACTCGTTCTGATTCCAAATGGTAAAGTCAAGGAATCTTGATATCAATTACGGAAAGACAGATCTTTGAGTACAAGCTACTCTTCGTGAGCCCTTATTCCCAACCGCCGGTGTATGCATCAACAATAACCGTTCTCGTTGCGCCTGATTCCGGGTCTTGGCAAAGCACTTCGTATGTACCTTCGTAAAGCAGCGTATACTCCACAGCGATCATTGCATCATGACCCCACAGAGACGCTTCGAAGGTTTCTTTCCAGTTCGCCTGAGGCGCAGCCCCAGTCTCAGGCACAGTGGGTGCCGGGGTGGGGTCGTAATCGTAAAACATGGCGCCGCCACAGTACCACACGCCGTTACCTGCCGAGTAGAAGTTCACCCAGCTGGTATTGTACCACTCTCCGTCGGTAGCAAGATAGACAGTCTGGGCCATGGAGCCATCCGCATTGTACAGCAGAACACTCTGACTTGTGAGCTGAGGCTCCGTATACGCGGGCACAGAGGGGTCGTAATCGTAGAGAACCTGACCAGAAGCACTTTCCCAGGTGCTGAAGGTGGCGGGCCAGAATGCAGTGCCGGATTCCGTTCTCCAATTATAGTCGGAATACTCAAACACCGTGTAAATCGTGCCATGGATGTTGTAAAGCGTCTTGGAGTTTCCAGTTTTGGTCGGCTTGGGTGTAGGCTGCGTGGTGGTCAGGAACTGAGAGGACACATAACCCTCAGTACCGTTTGACAGGCGGACACGGGACCAGCCAATATAGTCGTTCCCCTTCAGAACCTCTCCGGTTACAGTGAGTTTTGTATCCCGGGTCAGCTGCGTGATGATTGGATTCTCCGTCCCGGAGCCGGTGTGCACATTCAGCGCGTTGGCACTGACCCAGGCAGTGTGAGTAGTATCGCGAACGCTGTATGCAGGAGCGGGAGGTTCTTCCTCCGGCCAGACCTTTGTGATCCGCACTTTATCCACCGTGATGGAGTTAATTGCAGTTGCAAGATCAGAGAAATCCGTTTCCTCACTGGCATACCCGATCAGATACAGCACATACTCGTCGGCGCTGACTGCGGAAGTAAAGATCAGCTTGTGGGTTTTGTCGGCTGTCGGAATGGGCGGCAGAGTATCCGTGGCTCTGTAGAGATCAACCGCGATGGCGCAGTCACCATCAGACAGCAGTACATCATGTTCATCGGTATAGATCTGCCCCCAATGATGATTCGGCAGGGTAATGCGCAGCAGGCCATCGGCTGTCTGATAATCGTAAGGCAGTTCTGCCTCGTCAATCTCAGGTTTGACTTCTTCCGTTGGCTCAGTCACAGTCGCTGTTGGAACGGTGGATACAGTCTCTGTTTCGGTAGGGGCAGTTGTCGGAGCCGTTTCGGTGGCTTTAGGCGGTACGGAACAGGCAGTACAGGACAGCAGCAGAACAGCTGTCAGAAGCAAGGCTATCGTTCTTTTCATCATGATCATCTCTTCCTTTTTGATTTAGCGGCGGGCAAATCGGTGCGTTCTGGCTAAGCATTGGCAGCAAGGTAGCGGCGGGCCATATTGATCGCATTATCCAGTGCCTGACGTACAGATGCGCTATGTACAGTACTACGACTGGAATTATAGTAGTTATTGCGCAGATTCTGGATTGGTGCGACAACACCGGCGCCGGAAACCAGAGTTCCCTGAATCGTGCTGTAAAAATAGTCAAGGATCCTCTGATCCGATGCATCTGCGGCATCACGCTGTAAAATGAGCGCAGGCAGAATGTTCTGTGTTGCGTACGCCCTCCACTTGGATACCTGTAGATAGCCTCCGGATACTTTTTCCAGGACGCTTTCATTTAATTCGGTAATGCCTCCTGCACTCTTTTCTTGATTCATGGTCCCCTTTCCTTTCCAACTGGATAATCATATTTGTACTGAAATTTGTGCTACCGTTTACTGACAATATTACTGTAGCATGTGAATGTGCATAGAATCTATACAGATTTCCCTTTCAAGCGAATCCTTTGCCAAATCTGATTCACCGCACAGCTATCGGTTGACCAGCCAGTATGAGGAGCTGATTTCCTGGGCTGACCTCTATGACCACGCCACCTTCGAGGCAAAAAAGATGATCGTGAATTGCATGATCCGGCGGGTAGAGGTTTTCCGGGACTACAAATTGAATGTAGAATTCAATTTTGACCTGAATCAGTTCCTGAATGGGCTGGATATTTCAGCCTAAAATTGGGGGTATCGCTCAGCCGCCTGCATAGCGAAAAAAGATGGCAAAATGGCAGAAAAGTGCAGAAAAACAGCCATACCCCAAGCGAGCTATACCCCCAACAGGGGAAAAAAAACACCCAAAATGTTTCCATTTTAGGTGTTTTCATTAGCACTTAGCTAACCTTTGTGGTGGAGATAAGCGGGATCGAACCGCTGACCTCTTGAATGCCATTCAAGCGCTCTCCCAGCTGAGCTATACCCCCATCGGCGGAATTATTCTATCAGATCTTTTCGGAAAATGCAAGTGTTTTTTTCTGAAATCCGAAAAAATTTTCAAACGGGGTCATGGGCGGTCGGTTGTTTCGAGCAGCTGGAAGATGCGGGCTTCTGCGGAAAAGAGGGTATAGAGCACGGAAGAGGCGTCTTCGGAGCAGATGAGCAGATGCGCTGATTCGGAAGCGGCGGCGTCGGCGGCGGAAACGGGAGAGGCCGGTGCGTGGAAAACGCAATAGCCGTCCGGCGCCTCGGCGCCGGCGGGCAGGAGGGCGAGGAGCGTCTTCTGGCAGGTGAGGGCGCACAGCGCGTCGTTAGCGCGTGCGAGCGCGTCGGAAAGGTCTGGCTCGTCCGCTCCGGCGGTGACGCCCAGCGCGTGGCCTGCGGCGAGCAGCTCGAAGACCAGCGATGGGTCGGAGCGGATCTCCGCCTCCGTCAGGAAGAACGTCCCGCGCAGCTTATAGGTTTCCAGCGCCGCCATGCTGTCTCGCATGGTTTCGCTGCCGGTGAAGGCGAGATAGACGGTCGCGGGCTTTTTTTCCGCGGCGGGTTGATTCTGCGTGCCCTGCGTGCTGCCGTTGAGCCGGTCAGCGGGCTTTTCCTGGGGCTGCGAGCCGCTCTGGTTCTGCCGGACGCGGTAGGCGATCAGATTTTCTGCCTTTTCGATGAACAGCGAATCGTCATAGACCTCGCTGCCGTCGGTAAAGCGCAGCACCTGATAGCCGTCTGCGGATTCGAGCATCGTGGTCTTGAGGCCGAAATGCGAGGCGCAGAAGGTGAGCGGCAGATAGAGGATGCCGCCGCGATACAGCACGTTCGCGGTCGAGACGCTGCCGCTTTCGTCGCTGACGGTCCCGGCGGCCAGATCGAAGAGCATCTGACGGCCGCGGCTGAGCAGAACATAGGTCTGCTTGACCTGATTATACGACGGCGTGACGCCGCACGGCTGGCTGTCGAAGACCTGATAGGGGACATAGAGCGTGCCGCCGGAATAGGTCGGGAATACGCTCAGCGTCAGGGGAATGGTGTCGTTGACGGCGACGAAGAACAGCTCGCTCTCGGCCAGTGCGGGCGTACCCAGACACACGGCCAGCACAAGGCACAAAAAAAGACAGATCACGCTGCGCAGCTTCATGGTTTCGCCGTCCTTCCGGTAAAAAATCCATACACAGTATACCATAAATCGCGGGTAAGAGCAAGGATTTCAGTTGCCCTGTAAAAAAGAGTATGATATACTAATCAGAAAATAAGGCCTGCGGGAGGAACGCGCCATGGAGCGGATTGTAAAGGAGAATTATTATCTGGACATTGCCGAGACGGTGCTCGAACGCTCGACGTGCCTGCGCCGTCAATACGGCGCGATCATCGTCCGCAACGACGAGATCGTCGCCACAGGCTATAACGGCGCGCCGCGCGGACGGAAAAACTGCTCGGATCTCGGCTACTGCGTGCGCGAGCAGATGCGCGTGCCGCGCGGCGAGCGGTATGAGCTGTGCCGCAGCGTCCACGCCGAGGCGAACGCCATTATTTCCGCTTCCCGCAACGAGTGTATCGGGGGCGATATTTATCTTGTCGGCCACGACGCGAAAACAGGGGAGATCTTATCCGACGCGACCTCCTGCTCGATGTGCAGGCGTATGATTATCAACGCGGGACTGCGGCGCGTGGTCATCCGCAATACGAAAACGGAATTCACGGTCGTTCCGGTACAGGACTGGATCGATCAGGACGATACATTGGAAGTATAAGCATGAGGCTTGGAAATCTGGAAATTCAGGGAGATTTGGTGCTTGCGCCGATGGCCGGCGTGACGGATCTGGCGTTCCGAACGATCTGCGCGGAATTGGGCGCGGCGGTGACGGTGACAGAGATGGTCTCGTCGCGGGCACTGATCTATCAGGATAAGAAGAGCAGGAGTCTGCTGCACAAAACACCCATCGGGATCTGCGGCGCGCAGATCTTCGGAAACGACCCGTCCGTCATGGCGGACGGCGCGGCGCTGGCGCTGGAAGCGTCTGGCGCGGATTTTATCGACATCAACATGGGCTGTCCCATGCCGAAGATTGCGAATAACGGCGACGGGAGCGCCCTGATGAAGGATCCGGAAAAGGCGGCGCGGATTGTCGAGGCGGTTGTGCGGGCCGTGCCGGTGCCGGTCACGGTCAAGATGCGCGAGGGCTGGGACAAGGGTTCCTGCAACGCGCCGGAGCTGGCTGCGATGCTTGAACAGGCAGGGGCGGCGGCGATCGCCGTCCATGGGCGGACGAAGACGATGCTCTATTCCGGTGTCGCCGACTGGGACTGCATCCACGCGGTCAAGGAGGCCGTAAAGATCCCCGTGATTGCCAACGGCGATATTTTCACAGCGGAGGATGCGGCGAGGTGCAAAGCGCGCACGGGCGCGGACATGCTCATGCTGGGCCGGACGACGTTCGGCGACCCGTGGGTATTTGAACAGGCGCAGGCCGCGCTGCGCGGCGAGGCCGTGCCGGAAACGCCGCCTCTATGTGACCGGGTCGACACGGCCCTGCGGCAGTTCCGCCTTGCGGCGCAGGACAAGGGCGAGCATATCGCCTGTCTGGAGGCGCGGAAGCATTTCGCGTGGTACCTGCGCGGCGTGGCGCACAGCGGCTATTATAAAGAGAAAATTTCGGCGATCTCGACGATGGACGAGATCGAACGAATCGCAGACGGGATCAAGAGAGATTTGAGGTGAAGCCCTTGCAGGATGACAATCTGATCCGCAGAGCGGCCGCGCAGGACGCGGCCGCGTTTGAACAGCTGATGCTGCTGCATCAGAAGCCGGTTTACAATATTTGCTACCGTATGGCGGGGAACGCCGAAGATGCGCTTGACCTGTCGCAGGAGGTGTTTCTGAAGCTGTGGCGGACGCTGACGCAGTATCAGTTTGACGCGGCGTTTTCCACCTGGCTCTACAGGCTGACGCAGAACGTCTGCATCGATTTTCTGCGCAAACAGAAGCGGCAGCAGCACGTTTCGCTGACCTTCTCCGACGACGAGGACGAGGGGAAGGAGCTCTCAGTTCCGGATCCCGAGCCGCTGCCGGAGGAGCGGGTGATCTTCAACGAAAAGCAGGAGGCCATCCGCACGGCCATGAACGCGCTTCCGGTCGATTTCCGCGAAATTCTGGAGCTTCGCGTGGTGCGGCAGCTGCCGTATGAGCAGATCGCGCAGATCATGGATCTTCCGGTCGGGACGGTCAAGTCCCGTCTGGCGCGGGCGCGGCTCCAATTGAAAAAAAGACTGGACGCCGGGAACTTTTTTGAAACCGGCGCGTCTAAATGCACGGAATAAACAGGAGGTGGGTGCGCCATGAACTGTGAAAACGCGCTGGAGCTTATGAACCGGGAACTGGACGGAGCACTGACGGAGGCAGAATCGGCGGCGCTGCGGGCCCATCTGGACGCCTGTCCGGACTGCCGGGAAACATGGCGGCAGCTGCATGAGCTGGATGCGCTGCTGCGGGAAAGCGAGCTGGAACCGCCTGCGGCGCTGCACGAGGGCGTGATGCGGGAGATTCGGCAGGAACAGAAAAGGAAGCCGCACCGGGCCTGGGTTCCCGCTGCGGCTATCGCGGCGGCAGCCGCGCTCGTGCTGCTGGCAGGCCGGGCGGGACTGATCGCGCTGCCCGGATTTGAGCAGACCGATGTGATCTCGGTCAACATCGGCTCGGCGGTCGAGCAGATCTTCGCGCAGACCGGCGCGAAAACGCCGGACGAAGCCGCCGCGCAGCAGGCGGCGGAGCTTGCTGCCGAGACGGGGCTGGATGTGCTGCTGGTGTGGAACAGCGGCGTCCCGCTTGAGCTGGAAACGGCGGCATATGAAACGGCGCAGAGCGGCGCCCGGCTGTATTGCGTGACGGGCCAGATGGCGCAGACGATTCTGGACGAATACGGTGCGGCGGCCTATTCGCCCGACGACGTATTCTCCGATCTGCCGGAAAAGGAAGCGGCATACGTGCTGGTGCTGCCGTGACCGGGCTTGACAGATGCCCGAAAATATGAAAAAATAAGTGTAACTCAACGAAAGCAGGTGTCTTGGATGGAAGAAATGACGACTGGCCTGTGCCCGAAATGCGGGCATGCGCTGCAGGTCCCAGTGGAGCTGGAGCAGTTTTCGTGCATGTACTGCGGCGAACGGCTGAGCAGGCAGCAGCTTCTGACAGAGCCGGGCGCGGAGGCGCAGCCGCTGCCGGAGGAGTGCGCGGCATACTACGACCGTGCTGTTGCGCGGCTCGGCTGGTGCGTGCGGAACTTCCGGGAATACCAGAAAAAGATCCTGCGCGATGCGTTTTTTGAGGCGTTTGAGACCTACGAGGCCAGCTGTGCGCCGGTTATCCGGGAGCTGAACAGCGGCGTGAGTCCCGAGCGGCAGACAGAGCTGCTGGACCGGGCGGCCGAGGCCATGCTGGACGACCTGTCCGCGGGCTGGGAGAAGAAAAACGACATGCAGGACGAAAAGGTCGTTCTGGCGATCTTCTTCGTGCCGATGGTGCGCAAGCTCCGGCTGCCGGTCAGCGAGGAATTTGCAGCACTGCTGCAAAAAAAGTGGGTCGAGCGGTATCCGAAATCCCCGTTTTATCTGGGCGATTATGAGTCCATTTCCGGCGGCTTCCGCAAGAAATTCCTCGGTCTGTGCTTCATCACGACTGCCGTTTGTCAGGAGCTTGGTAAGCCGGACGACTGCGCGGAGCTCACCGCCTTCCGTGCCTTTCGTGACGGCTATCTTGCGTCGCAGCCGGACGGTGAGGCGCTCATCCGCGAGTATTATAACATTGCGCCGGGCATCGTGACGTGCATCAACACCTGCTCCGACCGCCATGCGACCTATGCCCGCATCCGCGAGCAGTATCTGGCCCCGTGCTACGAAGACCTGCTGGCCGGACGCAACGCGAGCTGCAAGAGCCGCTATGTCCAGATGGTCCGCGATCTGGAACGGGAGTATCTGCACTGAAGCAAATACTGCCGCAGCCAAGCCTCCCCTGAAAGGGGAGGTGGCTCGGCGAAGCCGAGTCGGAGAGGCCATGCAGCAACGCGCTGCAGATCTTATATTGATTTTCGGCGAATTCGTATGCATTTGCGCATGCGGCTGTAGGGGCCGATGTGGGCATCGGCCCCTGCAACGCCTTTAAGAACAGGGTCGAAATTTTTGAGCTGTTCTTAGTTTCGCGGGAAAGATCCAAGAAAACCGAAGCGGTTTTCCTGGTCGGTTCAAGGAGGTTCGGAGGGAAATCCTCTGAAAAAATAAGCAGGGCCCGCTGCATTTTGCGGCGGGCCCTGCATGGTATGGAGCGTTACAGGCAGGTCTGCAGGATGCACAGAATCATCTGCGCGTGACTGCATTCCTCCTCGGCGATCTTCAGCAGCATGCAGCGGTGCGTCCCGGCGTTTTCGGCGAGCGCCTCATACGCCTCGTGCGCGGCATGCTCCTCGGTGTAGCGCTGGCGGAGCGTCTCGTTGATGCAGGTGACACACGGCGCTTCCGGCCTGCCGGGGCAGGCTTTTTTTCCGGTCTTGAGGAAATAGACCGCGCCGAACTGCTTCGCGTGGCAGGCCTCCTGCCGGGCCATCTCGCGCAGCATCGCCTGCGCTTTGCCCTTCATGCGGCAGGCAAGGTGCGCGCAGAGCGCGCTGTCGGCGCGTTCATCCCGGATCAGCTCGAGAAGCTTTTCGGGCGTCAGAGAATCGGCTGCGGCGCTGCCGGAGCCGGTCTGTTCGTTCATCTGGGCAGCGGGGACGGCCTGTGCGTTCATCACGCGGCTCCAGACCCGCTGCGTCTGTTTTTCCGTGAGTGGTTGCATGGGATCTCCCTCCTTCGCCTCATCGTATGCGCCGCGGGGCCGGATTGTGCGGTTTCACAAAAAATCCCACATGGAAGCGGCAAATTTACACGTTTTTCTCGCAGAAAAATCTTGTATTTCCGGTATGTCTGTGTTAAAATTCTTTTTTGTGAGATTTTTACGTATGAAACGTTCAGGCAAAGAAGGAAGGGGCGCCAAGTATGACGCAGGATAAAATTCGGAACATTGCAATCATTGCGCACGTCGACCATGGCAAGACCACGCTGGTCGATCAGATGCTCAAGCAGGGCGGCGTGTACCGCGAAAATCAGGCGGTCGTTGACCGCGTGATGGACTCCGGCGATCTCGAACGCGAGCGCGGCATCACCATTCTCGCCAAGAATACCGCTGTCCACTATAAAGATTATAAGATCAACATCGTCGATACCCCGGGCCACGCCGATTTCTCCGGCGAGGTCGAGCGCATTCTGAAGATGGTCGACGGCGTTCTGCTGCTCGTCGACGCGGCGGAGGGGCCCATGCCGCAGACGCGCTTCGTGCTGCAGAAGGCGCTGGAGCTCGGCCACAAGGTCATCGTCGTCGTCAACAAGATCGACCGGCCCGACGCCCGCGTGCATGAGGTCATGGACGAGGTTCTCGAGCTGCTGCTCGACCTGAACGCGACCGAAGAGCAGTTCGACTCTCCGACGATCTTCTGTTCCGCGCGCGAAGGCACGTCGTCCTACGGCCCCGACGACAAGGGCACGGATCTCATTCCGCTGTTTGAGACCATCGTCAACTATATCGATCCCCCGAAGGGCGATGAAAACGGGCCGCTGCAGGTGCTCGTCTCGTCCATCGACTATAACGAATTCGTCGGCCGTATGGGCATCGGCCGCATTGAGCGCGGCACGATTCACCAGAACCAGGAGGTCATCGTCTGCGACTACCACGACCCCGACGTCAAAAAGAAGGAAAAGGTCGTCGCCCTGTACGAGTTCACCGGCCTTGGCCGCAGCCCCATCCAGGAGGCGCGCGCCGGCGAGATCGTCGCGTTCTCCGGCATTTCGGATATCACCATCGGCCGCACGCTCTGCGATCTGGAAACCGTCGAACCGCTGCCGTTCGTCAAGATCTCCGATCCGACCATCGAAATGACCTTCTCCGTCAACGATTCCCCGTTCGCAGGCCGTGATGGCAAATATGTCACGTCCCGCAACCTGCGCGACCGTCTGCAGCGCGAGCTTCTGAAGGACGTCTCCCTGCACGTGACCGAGATGGGCACCGATGCCTTTAACGTTGCAGGCCGCGGCGAGATGCACCTGTCTATCCTGATCGAGACGATGCGCCGCGAGGGCTATGAGTTCCAGGTGTCCACGCCGCACGTTCTGAATAAGACCATCGACGGCAAGCTTTGCGAGCCGATTGAGCGCATGATCGCGGATGTGCCGGAAAATTCCGTCGGCTCCGTGATCGATAAAATCTCCCAGCGCAAGGGCGATCTCGTCTCCATGACCCCGATCGGCAGCCGCATGCGGCTGGAATTCCTCGTGCCGACGCGCGGCCTGTTCGGCTACCGCAACGAATTTTTGACCGACACGCGAGGCGAGGGCATCATGGCCTCGACGCTCGACAGCTACGCGCCCGTCAAGGGCGAGATCTCCCGCC
>CADBOK010000133.1 GCA_902796245.1 Oscillospiraceae bacterium
CCTGCGGCTTCCATCCTGACCGACGCTCTGATTCACTAAGTTCTACCGTGCACGTGTCCAACTTGCACTTGCAATTTGCGGAAAAATTTTTATCAATTATCGGATGATGCTTCCAGCGGCGTCCAGAAAATCGCAGCCTGTCGTGCCAAACGGCGGTGAATATACAAAGATATACGGAAGATCTTCAGCCGAAAACTCCGTTTTCTCTTCTCCGTAAGAGGTATGATACACGATTGACCCGCAGTTGGGATCGTTGATGAGATACACATCGCGTGCATTCCAAACAACGTGAACGATATCCCGCGTGTATTCTCTGGGCTTGTATATCTTTTTCACCCAATAGCTGCCGTTATTCAGCACACGGCAATCCACAGCCCGATACAGCGTCATGTCCTGATTCTGTATGATAAACCAGAGCAGCGCATGATCGTCTGCCGTATATTCGCCAGCGCATGTTATGACAGCGTCCTGTGAAAGTTCAAGCTCTTTCCGTGGAAACTCCCCCACTGCCTCCTGTGTTTTGGCTATGGGCAGATTTAATATCACGATCACGGCTGCGGCTATTACTAAAATGACAAGTATCAGCAGGATCTTATGTGATTTTTTCATAGCCTCCTCCATGCAGTGCATCAGGCAAGTCTCATCCAAGCCTCCCCTTGTCGTGCCCCGCACGATAAGGGGAGGTGGCATTTTCGAAGAAAATGACAGAGGGGATATGCCGCAGATTTTAGAATGCTCCGAAATATGTTACGTTCGAATCCCCTCAGGCCCTTCGGGCCAGCTCCCCTTGTGCCCAAGGGGAGCCTTTGGAGACTTACAATGCCATCAGCCGTCTGCCGCAGTGGGGGCAGACGGCGTCGTCCATGTCGTGCATGTCGCCGCAGTAGGGGCAGGCGATCTGCTGGATACCACTTGCTTCCGGCGCTTCCGCGTCGCCGAGCAGATAAAATTCGAGCTTTTTGCAGCGCTCACAGCACTCGACATCCACATCGAGCGCACCGGATAAGATCTGGTCCCAGTGGCCGAACAGCATGCTGAACTTTCCCTTTTGCAGCTCCATATTGCCGAGGCTCTGCATTTTGCCGCCGCAGGCGGAACAGGTTTTCTGGCGCATAAAACGCTCCTTTCCGTCAAAAACGCCCTCTGCTCTTGCGAGCAGAGGGCGAACGATCGCGGTACCACCTCTGGTTTGCCGGTTCCTTGCGGAAGCGGCCTTACGGAGCGCAGACACGCCCCTGCGCGATAACGGGCGCACCCGACACACCCCTACTGCGCAAAATGCGTTTCAGAGGGCAGCTCCGGGATGTATTCGCCTGACGCCGTCTGCTTTCTTGCACCGACCGAAAGCTCTCTGGAGACGGGGTATCAGGGTACTTCTTCCCTTCGTCACTGTGATCTTATTACAAATGCAGTATACCGTATTTTTTCCGGTTTGTCAATCAATATTCGCCAAACAGCGCGGCGAGCTTGCCGTCTTTGACCTCGTAGAGCGCAGCGTGCAGATCCGCAATGCCCATGCAATACGAGCCCGCGACATACAGCGTTCCGTATTCCACATAGATATCGGTCAGATTCTGCGTTGGACTGCTCTCGTCGCGCTCGGCAAGGATGGTGCGCACGGCATTCCGTCCCGGGTTTTCCAGCTTCATCACTCTCGAGGCGCAGGGGAAATATGCGGCCGCGTAAGAATATGCCGGTATCTGCCTGGTATCGTCCCAGCTCAGGTAATAGAGCGTATTGTCTCCATACCAGCAGAAATCCAGCACAGGCTCGGCCACGATCTGCTCGAGCGTATTGCCGCTGCGCTTATAGAGACCCGCGCGTCCCCAGACATACATACCGTCGGAGCCGCTCAGCAGGCGGTCGAACACGGCATAGCCTTCAACTACCTGCGCTGCTTTCCAAAGGCCGACCGTCTGAACCAGCTTGCCGGTAAGCGGCTCATACAGCGCAAGGCCGACAGAGCCGGAGGCCGGGTACTGCATCAGCCAATAATCGCCGACCGTGCAGACGTATTCACAGCCCTTTTCCCGCAGCGCCAGCTGCGCCTTAAGCCGGGCAAGGATGGCCGCGGCCTCCGCCCGGGTGACGCCCTTCTCAGGCTTAAAGCTGCCATCCGGATAGCCGGTCAGAATCCCCTGATTGGCACTGATGAGCACGCTGTTTCCATACTCCGCAGCATCAGGAAACAGCGGCTGCCACTCCGGGGACTCCATGCGCTGCTCCTTCCAGTTGATAGTGTGCTGAATCGCGGCGTCTGCGCGTTCATGCACGCCGCCCCAGCCGGAGCAGAACCGGTCGAGAAGCGCAGCGATCTCGCCGCGCGGCATGGCATTCACCCGTCCGCCATTGATCCCGTCCAGAAGATCATGCGCGATGCAGACCGAATAGGCAGCCTTCCACCAGTCGTCGCTCTCCGCCTGCTTCCACTCTTCCGGGAACGCGATGCGGGCAAAAAGCGTGAGGAATTCCGCGCGCGTGACCGTATTTTCCGGCTTGTATGTACCGTCCGGGTACCCGGTGATTTCTGCATCAAGATAATTGATCTGCTTATACGCCCAATGCGCGTCAGATACGTCGGTGTACTCCGCCGCGCTGACCGCCGTGCAGAGCAGCAGCGACGCAAGGATCAGGAACAGGATATTACGTGCTTTCATGTGAGGCTCCCTTCTTTGTCTGTTCCGCCAGGCGCAGCAGCTCCGCCGCGCCGGCCAGCGTCGTTTCGGTGATCATACTGCCGCCGGTCAGGCGGGCAAGCTCCTGCCGCCGTCCGGCGTTGTCCAAACGCAGAACGCTTGTGTATGTTCTGCCGTTTTCCACTCGTTTTTCGACCGTGAATTCCGTGTCGGCCATGGCGGCAATCTGCGGCAGATGCGTCACGCACAGGACCTGACGGCCCTTTGCGACCGTCCAGAGTTTATACGCGACCTTCTGCGCGGCGCGGCCGCTGACGCCCGCGTCGACCTCGTCGAAAATCATCGTCCCGACGGAATCCTCCGCCGCGAGCACGTTTTTCATCGCGAGCATGATGCGCGCCAGCTCGCCGCCGGAGGCGACCTTGGCAAGCGGCCGCAGCGATTCGCCGACGTTGGCGGACATCAGGAAGCGGACGGAATCCAGACCGTTTTCCTGCGGGGACTGCTCGGAAAACTCGCAGACGAACTGGATCTTCGGCATATCGAGCTGCATCAGCTCGGAGGAAATGGCCCTCTGCAGGCTTTCCGCCGCCGTTTTCCGCGCAGCAGAAAGTGCCGTCCCCTTTTCCTGCATGGTCTTCTGCAGGACAGCCAGCTTTTTCTGGAGCTGCTCGATACGATCGGTCGCAAATTCTACTTCATCCAACTGATTTCTGGCTTTTTCGCAGAACGCAATCACGTCCTCGACGCTGCCGCCGTATTTGCGCTTGAGCTTGTGAAGTGTGTCGAGCCGTTCTTCGATCTGCTCAAGCTCGTCGGCGGAATAGGTCAGGTCGTCCTTTTTGTCCCGCAGCTCTTCGGCGATATCCTGCGCGGTGTACATGAGGTCGTTCAGCTTTCCGCTGAGAAGCCGCATTTCATCCGACACGCGGCTGACCCGTTCCAGCGCATGCGCGGCGTTCGCGATCATGGCCGCAGCGCCGTCCGATGTTTCATCGCCGTAGAGCGCGCAGACGGCGACTTCCATCGCGTCCGTCAGCTTTTCGGCATTCTGGAGCACCTTCCGGCGCTCAAGCAGCTCGTCCTCTTCGCCGGGCTGCAGCTCGGCGCGTTCGATCTCGTCGATCTGGAATTTCAGCGTCTCGACCAGACGCAGCTTTTCCGATTCGTCCATGGACAGCCGCCGGATCTCCTGCTGCACGGCGCTGACCTTGTCATACGCCTGCCGGTAGTCTTCCAGCAGCGCTTCGTCATGGGCAAACAGATCGAGATAGCCGATATGCGTCGCCTCGTCGAACAGCTGCTGCGAATCGTTCTGGCCGTGGATCTGGATGAGCTGGACGCCGAGCTTCCGGAGCGTCGAGACCGTGACAGGCTTGCCGCTGACGCGGCAGCTGTTTTTCCCGTCTGCAAAGATCTCACGGGAAACACCAAGCTCCGGCTCATACGGGACCTGATTTTCCGCGAACCACGGCAGCTCCGGCACGCCGGAAAAAATGGCGCTGACAAACGCCTTCTGCGCGCCGGTACGGATCATCTCGCGCGAGGCCCGTTCACCCAAAATGGCAGAGATCGCGTCTATGACGATGGATTTGCCCGCGCCGGTCTCACCGGTAAGGACATTAAAGCCAGCGTCAAAGGCGATCTCTGCCTGCTCGATCACGGCAATATTTTCAATATGCAGGGTAGAAAGCATAGGTCTTCCTCCTGTTCTGTCCGTCGTTCAATGCTCGATCTGTTCCCGGATCTCCGCGCAAAGCTCGGCGGCGGACTGCGTATCCTTCAGCACAACAAAGCACGTGTCGTCGCCTGCAAGCGTCCCGAGCATCTCTGGGATATTCAGCTTATCAATCGCAGCGGCGGCGCCGTTGGCAAGGCCGGGCATGGTCTTGACGACGATCATGTTCTGCGCGTATTCAACGCTCGTGATGCACTGCCGGAAGATCAGGTTCAGCTTTGCCGAGAAGGTATGCTCTGCAGGCTTGGGGGCGGTCGCGTACCGGTAAATGCCGTTTGGTCCAAGCTCCTTGATAATGCGCAGCTGCTTGATATCGCGGGAAATGGTAGCCTGCGTGGTACAGAACCCTGCCTCATTAAGCTCAGCAAGCAGCTGTTCCTGTGTCTGGACGCTGTGATCCGCAATAAGCTCCAGTATTTTCTCCTGGCGTTTCGATTTCATAGGCGCGTTACCTCATTTTTTCAATGAATTTCCGGTTCAGGATCTCAAAAAAGCTGGTATTTTTCAATCGAACCAGCCGCGTGACCTTCTGCGAGCTTCTGACCACGATCTCGTCTCCGACGTTCAGCCGGAACGCCCGTCCGCCATCGACAGACAGGAAAGCGTTGTGCCGCCCGACCTTACCAACCTTGACCGTCACCACACGGCTGGGCGCGACGACAATGCTCTTTGCCAGCATGGCGTGCGCGCAGATAGGAGTAATGAGAAAATTCTTCGCGGACGGCTCCACGATCGGGCCGCCTGCGGACATGGAATAAGCGGTCGAGCCGGTCGGCGTGCAGAGGATGACGCCGTCGCCGGAGTAGCTGGTCGCCTCCACGCCGTCGCAGTAGATCCCGAGCTGCACCACGCGGGCGATTGCGCCCTTGGTGATAACCGCGTCGTTGAGCGCCGTTTCATGGAAAAGCGTATGTCTGCCGTTTCCGACGCTGACGTCCAGCATCGTGCGCTCCTCCACGGTATACTCCCCCCTGGGAATCCTCCGCAGCAGCTCAAGCTCGGCCGCTTCCAGCTCCGCAATAAAGCCCATCGTACCAATATTGACACCCAGGATCGGGATGTTATGCTCGGTTGCAATCTTGGACGAATGCAGTATCGTCCCATCGCCGCCGAAGCAGACGAGCATATCCGCAGTTCTGATCTCCTTCTGGATGTCACGGAATTGAAGATCAGACGGGATCTCAAACGTCTTGTCCACATCAAACGGCAGGCAGAGCGCAACCTCCGCGCCCGCATCTTTCAGAATCGAGCAGGCCTGACGGGCATTTTTGAATTGTTTGTCGCGGTAGGGATTCGGCGAAACAACGATCTTCATAACGTATATTACCCTTTCAGCGCCGCATGCGCCTGCGCGACGAGCGCGTCGATGTCAGGAAGGTTCTCCTGCCCAGGCTGCATGGAAAGATGCGCGAGAAATTCAATGTTGCCCTCCGGCCCCTTGACCGGCGAAAACGTCAGATTCCGGATGGTAAAGCGCAGCGACGCGGCCAGCGCGGCAAACTCACGCAGTACCTGCGCATGCACGGCAGGGTCGCGCACAACGCCCTTCTTTCCGACGTTTTCCTTTCCGGCCTCAAACTGCGGCTTGATGAGGCAGAGCACCTGCCCGGTGGGCTTCAGCAGCTTCTGAATGGCCGGAAGGACGATTTTCAGAGAAATAAACGACACGTCCACGACGGACAGGTCAAGCGGTTCTCCGAGATCCTCCGGGGTAACATAGCGGATATTGGTCCGCTCCATCACGACCACGCGCGGGTCGGAGCGGATCTTCCACGCAAGCTGTCCGTAGCCGACATCAATGGCAAAGACCTTGCTTGCCCCCTGCTGCAGCAGGCAGTCGGTAAAGCCGCCGGTCGACGCGCCGGAGTCGCTGCACACAAAGCCGGTGGGGTCGACATGGAAATCCCGGAGCGCCTTTTCCAGCTTCAAGCCGCCGCGGCTGACGTAGGGGCACGCGCTGCCGCGCACCTCGATCACAGGATTTTCGTCGATGTTGATCTCAAGCCCGGCCTTGTCGGCCTTCTGCTCGTTGACATAGACCTCGCCAGCCATGATCATGGCCTGCGCCTTGCTTCTCGATTCCGCCAGATTGCGCGCGACGAGCAGCACATCCAGCCGTTCTTTATGCTTCATCGGGAAAGCTCCTCCTGCATCAGTTTTGTGAGCGAAGCGGCGTCCAGCCCCGCCGCGGCAAGCAGCGCAGCTGGCGTACCGTGCGGGATAAAGCCCCGGCCAAGGTTCCGCTTGCGGCAGACAGCCGGGATCCCGTTTTCGGTCAGATGCGCAAAGATCTCGTCTGCCAGACATTCGCGGTCGGATGTTTCCTCGAAAACGAACACACGCTTTGTCTTTCGGACGGACGCTTCGATTGCATCCCAGTCAACCGGAGAAATGGTGCGCAGCTTTAAAATTTCAGGCCGGTAACCCGCAGCCTGCATCGTATCCGCAGCGGCAAGCACGGCGTTGACCATCGTGCCGTAGCAGACAATCGTACACGTATACCCCTCGCGGATACAGGTCTTGGCGGCAGCAGACTGATAATTGCCCTCTCCGCCGCGCGGATAGCGGATGGCCGACGGGCCGGTACAGGCATAGAGCGCCGTATGCAGATCCTCGCGCAGCTCGGAAAAGCTGGCCGGGCAGAAGATCCTCATGCCGGGCACTTGCCGCAGATAACCGACGTCAAACATACCCTGATGCGTGTCTCCATCCTCGCCGACGACGCCGCAGCGGTCGACAGCCAAAACGACATGAAGCTGCTGCAAAGCTACATCGTGCAGCAGCATGTCATAGGCGCGCTGCAAAAATGTGGAATAGATCGCCGCAACAGGCTTCATCCCCTGCTTGGCAAGTCCCGCCGCCATACAGACCGCATGCCCCTCGGCAATGCCGACATCAAAGAAGCGGGACGAAAAATCAGACGCAAACTGATCGAGGCCCGTGCCATGCTGCATGGCGGCCGTGATGGCGCAGACCGTCTTGTCGCTGGCGGCCATCCTGCAGAGCTCCTGACCGAACACATCTGAGAAGGACGGGGCGGCAGCAACCGCGCTCAGACCCGTTTCGGGGTCAAATTTCCCGATGCCGTGGAAGTCCTGCGGCGTTTTCTCCGCCGGCGCATAGCCGCGCCCCTTCTGCGTGATGAGGTGGATCAGAACGGGCTCATGCAGCGCGACAGCCGTCTTCAAAAGCATCTCGATCCTGGAGATATCATGCCCGTCGACCGGGCCAAGATAGGTAAAGCCAAGGTTTTCAAACAGCGTCGTGCCGAGAATGCTGCGGCGCATGTGCTCTTTGATTTGATGCGTCAATGCGTAGAGCCTGCGTCCGAAAGCGCTTTTGGCCGTCGTCTGGCGGTACCAGAGCTTGAGATCCAGATATTTTGGGCGCAGGCGTGCCTGCGCAAGATAGCGGGAGATCGCGCCGACATTCGGCGTGATGGACATGCCGTTGTCATTGAGCAGGACGATCATGGGCTCGCGGCTCGCGCCTGCGTTGTTGAAGCCCTCGTAGGCAAGGCCGCCGGTAAGCGCGCCGTCTCCCATCAGGGCCAGAACATGATAATCAGCCCCTTCCATCGTTCTCGCCCGCGCCATGCCGAGCGCAACGGAAACGGCATTGGAGGCATGCCCGGCGATGAAGGCGTCGTGCTCGCTTTCGCAGGGCTTCGGAAAGCCGGAAAGCCCCCCCTGCTGGCGGAGCGTGTCAAACCGGTCCATGCGGCCGGTGAGCATTTTATGCACATAGCACTGATGTCCGACATCAAACACGAGCCGGTCGCGGCTGGTATCGAAAACACGGTGGATGGCGACTGTCGTCTCGACAATGCCAAGATTGGACGCCAGATGCCCGCCGGTGCGGCTGACGTTTTTTACAAGAAACTGTCGGATTTCATCGCAGAGTGTTCCAAGCTGTGCCTCCGGAATATCCAGCAGATCCTGTCTGGAATGGATCGTATCTAAAAGCATGGGAAGCCCTCATTTTTCTGTACGCTTTTTTTGAAGTCGCCGCGGAAGCGTCCGAAAAAAGCAAAGAACCCTTGCCGCCGTGCGCACAACGGCGGTACTGCTGTTCATGGCGAGCGACTTGCCGCAGGCCTTGCCGCCGACCGTCATACCGGAAACGACCGCGGACAGCAGCAGCGTAATAAAGATCTCCGACTTGCTTTTGCTCAAAATCAGCACACGCGCAGCGATGACCGCCGCGGCAGAGCCGGAGATAACGCCGCAGATATCGCCGATGACGTCGTTGCAGAACGACGAGACTTTTCCCGCATTGCGGATGAGACGCAGCGCATCCTCCGCCTCGGGGACCTTGCGCGAGGCCATCGCATGGAACGGAACCTCGTCCGCCGCCGTGACGGCGACGCCGATGATGTCGAACAGAATACCGGTCAGAACGATGCAGATCAGAATTACAAAGGACAGCGCAAGCCCCGCGCCTTCCAGAAGATTGGACGATACAAAGCTCATAAGAGCCGAAATCAGAACAGTCGTAAGGAAAATGAGCGCAATCCATTTGAAATCGGGTTTGGCCGATTTTCCGGCCTTTTTCTTTTTTGCAGCAGCCAAGGCAGCCTCCACATAGAAATTATGTAAACTCGTTGGGTCAACATAAAACCAGATAAAATGCCGCATACGCGGCATTTTAGCGGGATTTAAAAATGTACAATGGCAGCTCTTATGGTTAATCTTACGGCTTAGGTCGGGTTTGTTTTCCCCGGGA
>CADBOK010000134.1 GCA_902796245.1 Oscillospiraceae bacterium
ACCAGCTCCTTAAACCGCTCGGACATCTCTCCGAATGCCGGCCTCCAAAGCCGTGAGTTATCTTATCATATGAAATCCGCTTTGTCAATTCCTTTTGGAGAAACCTGTGAATATTTTAGGCGGAAACCTTGATGTTCCATCAGGAACGTGCTATATTATTTAAATAAAAATGCAACTGGAAGGTGTTCCTGTATGACAAAAATTGATATTTATTCCGGTTTCCTCGGCGCCGGCAAGACGACGCTCATCAAAAAGATGATCAAGGAAGCCTATCACGGCCAGAAGCTCGTCCTCATCGAGAACGAATTCGGCGAGATCGGCATTGACGGCGGCTTTCTGCAGGAGGCGGGCATCCAGATCACGGAGATGAACTCCGGCTGCATCTGCTGCTCGCTGGTGGGCGATTTCGGCCGCGCGCTCAAGAAGGTCATTGCAGAGTACGCGCCCGACCGCATCCTCATCGAGCCGTCCGGCGTCGGCAAGCTGTCCGACGTCATCGGCGCCGTACGCAAGGTCACGTCCGACGACGTGCAGCTCGGCAATTTCGTGACCGTGGCGGACGCGACGAAGTGCAGGATGTATATGAAAAACTTCGGCGAGTTCTATAACAACCAGATCGAGACGGCCAACACCATCATCCTCAGCCGCACCGACGGCATGACGGAGGAAAAGCTCGACCAGTGCGTCAAGATGATCCGCGAGCACAACAAGGACGCCGTGATTGTCACGACCCCGTGGCCGGAGCTGACCGGCGAACAGCTGATGGAGGCGATGGAGCAGCGCAGCACCATCGCCATTGAGCTGGCAAAGCTGGAGGAAGAGGCCCATCACCATCATCATGACCATGACGATGACGGCGAGTGCGACGATCCCGACTGCGCCTGCCACCACCATCACCACGACGATGACGACGATGAGGATGAACACGAGCACCACCATCATCACCATCATGACGACGATGACGATGACGATGAAGACGAGCACGAGCATCATCATCACCATCACCATGACGACGATGAATGCGACGACCCGGACTGCGCCTGCCACCACCATCATGACGACGAGGATGAAGACGAGCACGAGCACCATCATCACCATCATCACCACGGTCATGACGCCGACGAGGTCTTTATCAGCTGGGGCGAGGAAACGCATAAGAAATTCACGAAGGCTGAGATCGAGGGCATCCTGAAAGCGCTCGGGGATGCGGATACCTACGGCATCATCCTGCGCGCAAAGGGCTATGTGGCAAACGCCGAGGGCGAGAAGTGGATCCACTTCGACTACGTCCCCGGCGAGCCGGACATCCGCGACGGCGGCGCAATGGTCACGGGCCGCATCTGCGTGATCGGCTCGAAGCTGAACGAAGAGGCCGTTGCAAAGCTCTTCGGCGTGGAAAAGCAGTAAGGAGTTTTCTCTATGGCTATGCCTGATATCCCCATGTACGTCTTTACCGGCTTTCTCGAGTCCGGCAAGACGAAGTTCATTCAGGAAACGCTTGAGGACGAGCGCTTCAACACCGGCGAGCGGACGCTTCTGCTGGTTTTCGAGGAGGGCGAGGAGGAATACGACGTCTCGACCTACCCCCACAAGGAGGTCTACGAGCAGGTTCTGGACTATGAAGACCTCAGCCCGGAAATGCTGACCGATCTGCAGAAAAAATACCGGGCCGAGCGCGTGGTCGTCGAGCTCAACGGCATGCATCTGGCGGCGGATTTCTATCTCAAGACGCCCGACCACTGGAAAATTGCGCAGGAGGTCATGTTCGCCGACGCCTCGACCTTCCTCAGCTACAACGCCAACATGCGCCAGCTCGTCGTGGACAAGCTGGCGGGGGCGGAGATGCTGGTTCTCAACCGTATGGCTCCCGGTACGGATGTGATGCCGTACCACAAAATCGCCCGGGCCGTGAACCGGAAGATCGACATTCTGTACGAATACACCGACGGCTCGACGCACTATGACGACATCGAGGACCCGCTGCCGTTCGACCTGAACGCGCCGGTGATCGAGATCAAGGACGAGGATTATGCCCTGTTCTACCGCGATATTACCGAGGAGCCCAAGAAATACGCGGGCAAGACCGTCAAATTCAAGGGCCAGGTCGCGCGCCTGCGCCGGGAAAAGGAGGGCATGTTCGCCCCCGGCCGGTTCGTCATGACGTGCTGCGAGGCGGATATCACGTTCATGGGCCTGCCGTGCAGATTCGCGGCGGCTTCGGGCCTGACGGCCAGAAGCTGGGTCTGGGTGACGGCCACGGTCGAGGTCAAATACCATACGCTCTACAAGGGCGTCGGCCCCATCCTGACGGCTGTGAATGTGCAGCCCGCCGAGCCTGCCGAACAGAACGTCGCGACATTCTGAAACCGCATACCGATCTGCTGCATCGCATCTGTCCTTCAGCAAGCACCGCGCATCAAACAGCCGGCAGAGTTTGTTCTGCCGGCTGTTTTTGTTCACGGAATGACTGCCAAAAATAAGAAATCAAGGAAAACGGAGGAAGAAAGCATGGAAATGATCCGAAAGGCGGCGCTGCTGCTGGCGCTCGTTCTGCTGCTGGGCACGGCGGCGCTGGCCGCAGGCGTCACGACCACGACAGAGACCATCGGCGGCGCGGCGGCGCAGGTCGTCTATGTGACGGGCGAGAACACGGAAATCCGCGCCGTCATCGCCAACGGCCAGCTCGGCACGACCGCGAAGGCGGAGGCCGTCATTGCCGGAGAGGGCAAGCGGCTCGTCACCGCCGTCAACGGCTCCTTTGCGCCCCGCGCGCAGATTACGCGCGAGCAGGCCGTTATCACCGTCATGAACGCCTGGCGCAAGCTTGGCTGACACGAAAAAGGAGCCCCGCCGCATCCGGCGGGGCTCCTTGCGGTTATTCGACTGTGACGCTCTTTGCGAGATTGCGGGGCTTATCGATGTCGCAGCCGCGCTGCAGCGCGACATAGTACGCGAACAGCTGCAGCGGCACGACGCCCAGCAGCGGCAGCAGCGGCAGCTCCGTTTCCGGAATGGTCAGAATGCCGTCGACGCGGCTGGCGAGGTCTTCCCGGCGATTTTCCGTCGTGAGTGCGAGAACGCTCGCGCCCCTTGCCTTGACCTCGATGACGTTGCTCATGGCTTTGTCAAACAGCGGGCCGTAGGTCCCCAGCGCAATGACGAGCGTGCCGGGCTCGATGAGCGAGATCGTCCCGTGCTTGAGCTCACCGGAGGCGTAAGCCTCGGAGTGGATATAGGAGATCTCCTTGAGCTTCAAAGAGCCCTCCATACCGAGCGCATAGTCCAGATTCCGGCCGATGAAGAACACGGAATCGTGGTTGAAATACTGCGAGGCGTAATATTGGATCTGCTCACGGCTGGACAAAATCTGCTCGACCTGCGCGGGCAGCGCGGCGATGGCCGCGGTCAGACGGCCTGCTTCCTCGGCGCTGATCGTTCTGCGCTGCGCGGCGAGATAGACGGCCAGAAGATCCAGAACGGCCATCTGCGTGGAATACGCCTTGGTCGTTGCAACGGCGATCTCCGGCCCGGCCCAGGTGTAGAGCACATCGTCCGATTCGCGGGCAATGGAGCTGCCGACGACATTGACAATGGACAGGATTCTTGCGCCGAGGCTCTTCGCCTCGCGCAGCGCGGCCATGGTGTCGAGCGTCTCACCGGACTGGCTGATGATGACGGCGAGCGTCCGTTCATTTACGATCGGACTGCAGTAGCGGAATTCGGAGGCCAGAATGACCTCGACCGGCATGCGCGTCAGCTTTTCGAGATTATACTTGCCGACCATGCCCACGTGATACGAAGACCCGCAGGCGATGATCTTGATACAGTCATACCGGCTGCTGTCGAGCGTCAATCCGTCAAAGACGACCGCGCCGTCCTTGATGCGGGGCAGAATCGCCCGGCGCAGGGCCTCGGGCTCCTCCATGATCTCCTTGAGCATGAAGTGCTCGTAGCCGCCCTTTTCCGCGGCGGAGATCTCCCAGTCG
>CADBOK010000135.1 GCA_902796245.1 Oscillospiraceae bacterium
GCGAGGCGGGACTTGAACCCGCACGTCCGGAGTGGACACTAGAACCTGAATCTAGCGAGTCTGCCAATTCCACCACTCGCGCATCTGCGGTCTTTCGACTGCTCGGATATATTACCACAGATATTCCCGCTTGTCAAGCGGGAAGCGCGGAAAAAGTTGCGGATCAAATTCCTTTAAGCAAGCGGTGCGCCTCCGGCAGCCCTGTCTTTTCCGTCTTGCCGGAAAAGACAGGGGAGAAACGGGACGCTGAACGCGGTTGGTGCGGCCGCTCGGGTGCTGGTCAGTCTTCCGTTACCGACGGGCAGGTGCGGACGTATTCGTAGAACTGCGCGTTTGCCGCTTCCATATACGGCGTGACCCAGAGCGTGCCGACGCCGAGGCACAAGGCGCCGACGATGATCCATCCGAGGAAGCTCAGGTCGAGCACGAATTTTTCCCACTTGTGGCCGTTCATCAGCTGACGGCTGGCGCTGATGCAGGCGTTCCAGCCGTAGTCGGGATGGTCGAGCTTGATATAGTAGGCCATCGAATAGGAATACGCCTTCACGATGCCGGGGATAACGAACAGCAGCGACCACAGGAACGTAAAGAGCGATGTCATGAGGCCGATGAGGAACGTCCCGCCGAAATCGTCCTGGAAGCCGCGGAACATGTCGCCCAGCTGCACGGGCTGATGGTCACGCGCCTGCTTGCGGAAGATATACGCCATGCCGTATTCCAGCGGGCCGACCACAAGCAGCGCGCCGATGCCGGGAATGATACCGGCGGCCGCCGACTCCATCAGGCCGATCAGCAGGCACACGGCCAGGCCCATCATCCAGAGATTCTGAAAAATGCCGCCGCCGAGCTGCGCTCTTGCGCGGGCTTTTAATTCTGCACGATCCATAAATGATCCAGTCCTTTCTGCATGTTTTTTCTTTCTTTTTTCCGGACACTTCCATTATACTCTATGCGGCCCTGTATTGCAAGATTCAGAATTCCGGAAGTCCGTCCGGCTGTTGATGAAGCGCACAAATCCGGGGACGTGAATTTGTGAAAGTCTACCGAAAAAGGGAGAATCGCAAGATTGTCGGATAAAAAAAGCATGTCTAACATTGAACAAACGGCCTGCATCGCTATGATAAAGGTACCCGCAGGCGGTTTGCGTCAGAAGCTGCCCGCACGCAAGCGCATATTTGTATGGAACACAGACGATTGATACAGGAGGATGCAAACATGGCAACATTCAGATTTACCGCAGGCCCGTGGAACGTCCACGAGGGCAACGAGACCTTTGGCCCCGGCCACCGCAAGAGCATTCCGCTGGAAGAAAAAATGAAGAAGTACGCCGAGATCGGCCTGGCCGGCATGCAGTTCCATGACGACGACGCCGTTCCCGACATGAACAACATGACCGAAAAGCAGATCATCGACTACGCCAAGGACGTCAAGGCGATGCTCGACAAGTACGGCCTGTTCGCAGAGTTCGTCGCGCCGCGTCTGTGGTTCGACAAGCGCACGAACGACGGCGGCTTCACCGCCTCGAAGAAGGAAGACCGCGAGTTTGCCCAGTGGCGCGCACGCCGCTCCTGCGACATCGCCAAGGCGCTCGGCACCAAGAAGATCCAGCTGTGGCTGGCCCGCGAAGGCACGCTCTGCGCCGAGGGCAAGAACCCCGTCGAAATGACCCTCCAGCTGCGCGATGCGTTCAACGATATCCTGACCTATCGCGACGATGCGCTCATTCTCGTTGAGCCGAAGCCCAATGAGCCCATCGACCGTTCCATCTGCGGCACTGCCGGTCACGCGCTGGCCGTCGGCGCTTACACCGTCGATCCGAGCCGCGTCGGCCTGTGCATCGAATCCGCGCACTCCATTCTCGCCGGTCTCGATCCCGCGAACGACATGGGCTTCGCGCTGGCACTCAACAAGCTGTGGGGCGTGCACCTGAACGACCAGAACGGCTGCCGCTATGACCAGGACAAGGCGTTCGGCGTTGACAACCTGCGCAATGCGTTCAACCAGGTCAAGGTTCTGTACGAAAACAACTTCGGCGACCGCGGCAACTTCGAGTGCGTCGGCCTCGACGTCAAGGCCATGCGTACCCAGCCCGACGAGGACTGCTACCGCCACCTCATCAACTCCAAGAAGATCTTCGAGAAGCTGCTGGACAAGGTCAAGAGATTCGACTACGAATTCCAGGCCGCCTGCGTCAAGGAGCAGAATTTCGAAAAGCTCGAAATGTACGTCATGGACCTGCTGATGGGCGACTGATAAAAAACCCGGGCTGCCGCTTACGCGGCAGCCCGCCGTATATCGGGAAGAATAAGAAAAACCTTGAAAACATCTGTTTTCAAGGTTTTTCTGGCGCGGAAGGAGAGATTTGAACTCTCGCGCGCTTTTTAGACGCCTACTCCCTTAGCAGGGGAGCCCCTTCGGCCACTTGGGTACTTCCGCAGGTCGGTCAGGCCGGTATGAAGGAAAGAAAATGGCGGAGAGAGTGGGATTCGAACCCACGGCACATTGCTGTGTCACTGGTTTTCAAGACCAGCTCCTTAAACCGCTCGGACATCTCTCCGAATGTCGGCCTCCAAAGCCGAGAATTATATTATCATATCGATCCCGGTTTGTCAATTCCTTTTGGCGGAAACTGTGAATATTTCATGAAGAAACCTTGATGTTCCCGTAGGAAAGTGCTATACTATTGGAACGAAAATTGTTTACTGGAAGGTGTTTTTGCATGACAAAAATTGATATTTATTCCGGTTTTCTCGGCGCCGGCAAGACGACGCTCATCAAGAAAATGATCAAGGAAGCCTACCACGGCCAGAAGCTGGTGCTGATCGAGAATGAATTCGGCGAGATCGGCATCGACGGCGGCTTTCTGCAGGAGGCCGGGATCCAGATCACGGAGATGAACTCCGGCTGCATCTGCTGCTCGCTGGTCGGCGATTTCGGCGAGGCGCTGCAGAAGGTCATGGAGCAGTTCGCGCCGGCCCGCATCCTGATCGAGCCGTCGGGCGTCGGCAAGCTCTCCGACGTGCGCAGGGCAGTCGAGCAGGTCGCGGAACACTGCGAGATGCAGGTGAACAGCCTGGTCACCGTCGCGGATGTGAGCAAGGTCAAGATGTACATGAAGAACTTCGGCGAGTTCTACAACAACCAGGTGGAGAGCGCCGGAACGATCGTGCTGAGCCGTACCCAGAACGTTTCGGAAGAGAAGCTGCAGGCTGCGGTCGCGATGATTCAGGAAAAGAACCCGAAGGCGCGCATCATCACGACGCCCTGGGATGAGCTGGACGGCAAGCAGATCCTGGCCGTCATGGAGGAGTCCGTCTCC
>CADBOK010000136.1 GCA_902796245.1 Oscillospiraceae bacterium
CCGCGCCGCTTCAATTCCAGATAAAGCTCTGCGTTCGGGTTCGGCAGCGCCGTCTTGCAGCCCTCAATCAGAATGCCCGCCGGAGGCTCGAGCAGCAGCTGCTGCAAAATCTCGCGCTCGCGGCGGATGGAGTTTTCCGTGGCGTGAATGACGACGGAAAAGCCCTGCGCGGCAAGACAGGCCTGAATGTCCTTGAGCAGAGACGGGAAAATATAGTCGCTGAGCGAGGCCGCGACCACGGCGATGCGCCGGACCTGGTTCGCGGCCGCCGGGCGCAGAAAGCTGCCGCTGCCGCAGCGCTTTTCAATGAGGCCATCCTGCTCCAGCACGGCCAGCGCCTGCCGGAGTGTCTGGCGGCTGACGGAAAACTGCGCGGCCAGCGCCTGCTCGCCTGGCAGCTTCCGCTGCCCGTCCGCATACCACTGCGGCAGCGCCTGCCGCAGCGTCTGTACCAGCTGTTCATATTTCGGCGTCATACGCACCCGCCTCCTGTCTCGTATTTCAGAAGCCTGCGGCAAAAATGCAAGCACTTATATACTTGGTGTAGGGGCCGACGACTCTGTCGGCCCACCCATTGGGAAATTACAAATTCGCCGAAGAGTTTCGTAAAAACGGTGCAGTCTGCCGGGCTCTTCGTTCCTCCCCATTGTACCACAGCTGCCTGCAGACCGCATGGCCGGATTTGTTCGTTTTCTTTCGGAGATTTGTCAGACAGCCGAAGGAAATCCCGCCTTTCAGCGGACAGCACCAAAAATATTCAAAAAAATTTTCGGAAAATTTTCAACTGCGGCAGGAGAAAATCAAACGGCATGCGTGCCGTATCCGTCGTTTTGTCAGCGGCACGCTGCGTGCATTTTGCTGCCTCTACCGGGCGAAAGCTGAAAAAATCAAACAGAACAGGCGCGCAGATCAGAAGAAAACAAAATCACAGCCGCAAAAACGGGAGATATCCGGAAATGCTGTCCGCTTCCGGACTGCAAAACGTAAAAGCTGTCTGCGCGCTGCGCCGAATTTGGGGCGGAACCTGTTCGCCAGCTTGTTTTCCGCGCGCCCGCACGCTTTAATAGGAGCATGACAGGCGAACGCCTGAAAAACCAGCGAAACAAATCAACACAATCTGAAAGTGAGGAACCAAATCATGAAAAAGATTCTTGCTCTGCTTCTGGCGATTACCATGATCGCCGCGTTCTGCGCCTGCGCGAAGGCTCCTGCCGACACGACTCCGGCCGATACCTCCGCTGACGCTCCTGCCGATACCGCTTCCGATACTCCCGCCGCTTCCGACGGCGCGCTCATCAAGGTTGGCATCATCAACAACGACCCCAACGAATCCGGCTACCGCACCGCTAACGACAAGGACCTCAAGGCGATGTTCACCGAGGAAAACGGCTATGACGCATCGTTTGCCTACAGCCTCAAGAACGACGAGCAGATCGCTGCCGCCCAGAAGTTCATCCAGGACGAGGTCGACTATCTGCTGATCTCCGCCGCCGGTACCTCCGGCTGGGATTCCGTCCTGCAGGACGCACAGGCCGCCGGCATCCAGGTCATCCTCTTCGACCGCACCATCGACGCTGACGAGAGCCTGTATGTCGCTTCCATCGTCTCCGACATGGCCAAGGAAGGCCAGACCGCCGTTGACTGGCTGGCTTCTCAGGGCCTTGATTCCTACAACATCATCCATATTCAGGGCGTCATGGGCTCCGCTGCCCAGATCGGCCGCACCGGCGCACTGGACGCACAGGTCGCCGCGAATGACAACTGGAACATGGTGACTCAGCAGACCGCCGAGTGGAACGCCGAAACTGCCCAGCAGATCGTGCAGTCCGTCATTGACTCCGGCAAGGAATTCAACGTCATCTACGCCGAGAACGACGACATGGCCAAGGGCGCTGTTGCGGCTCTGGACAAGGCGAACATCTCCCACGGCGTGGGCAAGGACGTCATCGTCATGGGCTTCGACTGCAACAAGTGGGCGCTTGAAGAACTGCTCGCCGGCAACTGGAACTACGACGGCCAGTGCAACCCCTTCCAGGCTTCCTACATCGACGCCATCATCAAGGATCTGCAGAACGGCAAGGCTCCGGCTGAAAAGACCATCATCATGGAAGAGAAGGGCTTTGACGCTTCCACCATCACGCAGGAAGATGTTGACAACTACGGTATTTAATCAAACACTGAACTTCGCATAAAGACTGAAAGAGCTGCGTGCGGCACGGCGTATATGGAGGATTCCGTGTATCCGCGCTGCATGCAGCGTGCCATTATGGAGGCCAACATGATGCAGGAAACAGCTTTACTGGAATTGCGGGGGATCTGCAAATTCTTCCCCGGCGTCCGCGCGCTCGACGGCGTGGATTTTACGCTCCGCAAGGGCGAAATTCACGCGCTGATGGGCGAGAACGGCGCGGGCAAATCCACGCTCATCAAGGTGCTCACGGGCGTGTACTCCAAAGATGAAGGCACCATTTCCATGGAAGGAACACCTGTGCAGATCCGCACGACGCAGGATGCGCTCAAGGCGGGCATCAGTACGGTTTATCAGGAGATTACCCTCTGCCCGAATCTGACCGTGGCGGAGAATTTATACATTGGACGGACAAAGGGCGCGTTTACAAACTGGCGCAAGATGAACGCGGGCGCGAAAAAGATCCTTGAATCGCTCGGCATCCCCGCCGCGCCCACGCAGCAGCTGTCCAGCTGCTCCATCGCCGTGCAGCAGATGGTCGCCATTGCCCGCGCGGTCGACATGGAGTGCAAGGTGCTTATTCTCGACGAGCCGACGTCGTCTCTCGACGAGCAGGAGGTCGAAAAGCTCTTTAAGCTGATGCTGGACCTGAAATCACGCGGCGTCGGCATCATCTTCGTCACGCATTTTCTCGAGCAGGTCTACGCCGTCTGCGACCGCATCACTGTCCTGCGCGACGGCAAGCTCGTCGGCGAATACAAAATTGCCGACCTGCCGCGCGTACAGCTTGTGTCCAAAATGCTCGGCAAGGAACTGGACGATCTGTCCGAGATCAAGAGCGAGGGCGCTGCGGACGCACTCGAAAACGCGCAGGTCGTCTACGAGGCAGCCGGGCTTTCCAGTGCGGCAGGCGTCCGCCCGTTCGATTTTTCCATCCGCAAAGGCGAGGTCAACGGTTTTACGGGGCTGCTCGGCTCCGGCCGCAGCGAATCCGTCCGCGCGATTTTCGGCGCGGATCATGTCTCCGGCGGCACTGTGAAGATGGGAGGCCGTCAGGTGAAGATTAC
>CADBOK010000137.1 GCA_902796245.1 Oscillospiraceae bacterium
ATACTCATCAAGGACGCTCACGCCCTCCGTCTCGATGGACGGGATGGAGTGGAACAGATCCCACATGACCTCGAAATGATTGTCCATCTCGCGGCCGCCGCGCATGACATAGCCGACATTTTCAAACTTATAACCGTCGCAGGCGCCGCCGGGGATCGAATCTTTTTCCAGAATATGCACCCGTTCGCCCTTCATCTGTCCGTCACGGACGAGATAGCAGGCCGCCGTCAGGGCCGCAAGTCCGCTGCCAACGATATAGGCAGACTTCTGATCGACGCCCTCCGGCTTTTTGGGTCTTGCAAACGCTTCATAATTGCCGCTCGAATAATACATGATTCATACCTCCATAAATGTCTGGAAACAATGCTTTATGTTTCCCTTTCGATGGTATGAGCATACTACAGATTCCAAAAATGCGCCATCATCAGAAAACGCCTGGTGATAAGGTTCTTATCACCGGGCATTGAATTGTTCAGTTTTTTATCAGACCGGCGGATTTGATGCAGGCTTGTCCACGCGGAAGCGGTCAAGCGCGGCAGCGACACTGCCGTGGATGACGCGGTCTAAACGGTCGATGATCTCCTTCGGCTCGCCCTTCATATCGTGCTTGATCCAGTCGAGCATAAGGCCGACAAAGGCGTATTTATAGACGTTGGCAATGAACGCCTTGTCCTCCGGGCGAACGGACATCCCGGCCGCCTGCTCCTCGACCACGCCCTCAAGCAGGTCATAGGTCAGCTTGTAAAGATAATTCTCAACCTGTTCCCGGCTGACGGAGCGGTAGACGTTCATGATGAAGGGCTTGTTGGCCAGAACAGCCTCAAAGATCTGCTCAAAGCCCTGCTGCCATGTTTCATAGGTCTTCTTCCCGGCCAGCGCTTTCGCCGCGTCCTCCTGACACGACCATTCGACCAGATCATAGATGTCCTTGAAATGATAATAGAACGTCATGCGGTTGATGCCGCAGTCGTCGGCGATATCGCTGATGGTGATTTTATGGAGCGGCTTTTGCAGAAGCAAATTTTTGAGCGACTGTTCCAGCGCGCGTTTGGTCAGATCGGACATAGGGGGCCTCCTGTTTTGAAAGGCGTACAAGCTGTTTTCTTCAGAGTACCCGCTTTTCGGGGAAATGTCAAGGGACAGGCTTGACAGCCAAGTGTACTATGTGTATAATACGGTTACAAAGTGTATGAGTTGAGTAATACGGTGGTGATGGGTATGGTGTCCTTTGAGGCATTCCGGACAGTGGATGGAACGCCTGTGTATTTGCAGATTATCAATTTCATCAAACGGGGCGCGATTGCCGGGACGATCCGGGACGGAGATGAGCTGCCCTCGCGCCGGGTTCTGTCGGCGCTGCTCGGGATTAACCCGAACACCGTGCAGAAAGCGTTTCACATGTTGGAGGAAGAACATCTGATGGAGTCGCGCACAGGCGCAAAGAGCTGCATGACACTGCCGCCCGATACGCTGGACGCGCTTCGGCGAGAGGTCTTATCGGACGAGCTGCGTGCAATGGCGCGGACGCTGCGGCAGCTCGGAATTTCCCAGGAAGAGGCACTGCGGCTCATCGAGCAGGCGTGGAAGGAGGAAGAGGGATGAAAAAACAGGTATCCGTGTTCGGACTGCACGTGCGTGCGGTGCTGCCCCGGCTGCTTTCGGCGGCGCTGGGGCTGCTGGCTGTCGAGCTGATCTTAACCGGCGTTTGCATGATACGCGGAACCGCGATCACGCTGGCGGGCAGCGATCTGGAACATGCGCTGCAGTATCCGTTCCGGGCCGGGATTCTCGCGCTTCAGGTGTTGCTGGCGTCCTGTTTCGGTTCAAACAGCCGGTACGGCTATACGCTGCGGCGGCTGCGGGTATCAGAGCGCTGCGTCTTTCTGTGGAGCTGCGCATGCAGCGCGCTCTGCTATGCGGTCTTGTGGTGTGTGCAGATCATGGCGTCTGTGGGCGCGGCGTTCTGGAACGCAAGCAGCGCCCGGTATTCGGCAGGCCCGCAGGGCGTGTTCGTGGATTTCTACCGCAGCGGTTTCCTGCATGGGCTTTTCCCGCTGGCGGACGGGTATGTATGGACGCGCAACGCGCTGTTCGTGCTGGCACTTGGCTGCGTGACCGCGTATATGCAGCTTGGCATGCGCAGGAAAGGCAGCCGCAGCTGGCTGGTCTGCATGGGGCTGACGCTGCTTCTGGTCTTGTGCCTGCCGGTTCAGTATGGCGCAGGCAGGAGCACGGGCATTTTCCATGCGATCGCGGCGCTGCTCGTCGGGCTAGCCTTTCTGGGATTCGGTCTGACGCAGACGCACAGCGGAAAGGACGGACTGGCAGATGAAGTGGACTAAACGTCTTTCCCGGTACACGCTGCCCGGAATGGGTCTGAAATGGGATGCTTCCTATTTTGGCCTGCTGTTTCTGGTGATGGTCTTGGTCGTGCTGTACACGTTTCTGCATGACTATCAGGCTGCGCTGCGCGCGCTCTATGTATATCGCTACGGGACACAGATTTTGCGGCAGGGCGCGGTCATGCCGACTCTGAATACGCTCCTGCGGCACAAATTCACCGTCTTCTGGGCCTATACGGCCTTCTGCGCGCTGCGCGCGTTCGCCAATTACAGGTCGTTTTTCACGGAGACAAAGAGCATTTATCTCATGAAGCGGCTGAAGGACAAAAATGAGCTGTCCAGACGCTGTCTTGCGATCCCTGCGGCGGCCTGCGGCGCGGCGCTTATCCTGTTTTTGCTGCTGCTATGGTTATTTGTCCTGATTTACCGAAACGGCGTTCCGGCGCGCTGTATGCCGCCGGAGGAAACTTTGAATATCTGGGGGGCGTTTTTCTGATGCTGGAACTCAAAAATCTCTGCAAGCGCTACGGCCAGACACAGGCGCTGGACAACGTGCAGCTTTCTGTCGGGCCGGGCGAGATCGTCGGCCTGTTCGGCGAGAACGGCGCGGGCAAGACAACGCTGATGAAGTGCATTCTGCAGCTGATCTTATATGACGCGGGCGGCATTACGCTGGACGGCAAACTGATCACGCGGCAGAACATTGGCAGGTTTTCCTTCGCCACCTGCGAGCACAGCTTCTTCCCTGCCCTGACCGCCAAGGCACACCGGGATTTTTACGAGGAGCACTTTGAGACGTTCCTCGGCAGACGCTTCGAGGGCCTGATGGACTTCTTTCAGCTTCCGATGGACAAGCCCATCCGCAGCTTCTCGACCGGGCAGAAAAACCAGTTTGAGGTCATCATGGCCCTGTCTCAGGGTGCGGATTATATCCTGATGGACGAGCCGTTTGCGGGAAACGATATTTTCAACCGCGAGGACTTTTACAAGGTTTTGCTCGGCATTCTCGAGCCGCATGAAACGGTAATCCTGTCTACGCACCTGATTGAGGAAGTGCCGGGCTTCATCGGGCGGGCCGTTCTGCTGCACCATGGCAAAATCGTGGGTGACACACAGACTGCTGAGCTGGACGAACAGGGCAAGACGCTGATGGACTATGTCAAGGAGACGTACAGCTATCAATCTGACCGCGTTTCCAGAGCGTTGACCGAGCTGACCGGCAAGGAGGACGAGGATGCGTAAAACGCTGGCGATTTTTCTGGCGCTTGTGCTCCTCTGCGGCTGCGGCGTGCTGCTTGCCGCACGGGCCGTCAGTGCGCCGCGCGAGGAAATTACGTTTCAGGAGCACATATTCTCCGGCGACCCGTCCGCGGCAGACGGTCTGACCGTGCAGCTGAAAGCCGGGATGCAGCACAAGGCGAACTGGGAAAGCACTGTGCAGTTTTCCGCGCAGGATTACCGCACGGAGACGAGCTTCCGCTTTCTGCCCGCCGGACAGGCGGAGCAACCGGAGATGAGCTACCGCGGCGTTGAGATCAATTTTTACCACGACGCGGCCACGACCGGCAGCGACGATGTCTTCGGCTTCTCAACGGCGTATCAGTCCCTGCTGGACACACTTTCGCCCGGCGAGAGCGGCTCCAGGACGATCCGTTTCGCGGACTATTACGACGAGTATCCGTTTGAGTTTTACATCGATCTTCCGGGCGTCCGGTATGAAACGCTTGCCGACTGGGAGGATGCCTCGGAGGACAGCGACTGGCCGGGTGAATGCGCACAGGCCGCCTTAGGCCGCTTTTTCCGCATTCCGGTTCTGCAGGATGAGTACGTAGAGCTTGGCATTGACAAGAATATGGACGGAACGGGCTCGGCCCGCAGCATTTCCAGCGTCAGGGAGGGCGACCGGTTCTGGATGAACACGGAAAGCGTTATAACAGACGACACCTGCTTCTTCTGGTTCGGAAATCGGACAGACAACGACCGGCTGGTCGATACGAGCCGCATTCCGGGCGGCTACGGCGTCTATATGCTCCCCTACGGGCCGCTTGACCCGGATGCCGAGGCCAGCGCGTTTTATGGCGGGAACGAAAACGAGGTATACACAGACCGGATGACCTGCTTTTTCCCGGTCGATCCGGAAACACGCATCGAGCATCTCGGACTGACGCCGGACAAAACGCGGCTGTTGCTTCATACGGTTGAAAATAACATGTATTATGTAACTCTAATTGACTGTAAAACAGGCGCAGCTCTGCAAAAGCTGGCGATATCGGACTTTGATCCGAAAGATAATTATGTAAACATAGCAGAAACAGCGGATTTCGTTTGCATCCAGCAGACCCAGGGGCGCATCTGCGTTCTGACACAGAACGCGGACGGACTGTATCAGCTCGTGCTGCGTTCCGATTATTCGCCCGATGATCTGTATTCGCCGGTATACGCGACTGTCCGCGCGATGGCCTTTGACGGAAAACGGCTGGCCATAGTCAACAACGACGAGACTGTCCTGGCGAACGATGACAACCGTACAAAAAGCTATCTTGCCGGAACCACCGAGGCACTTATCACGCTGGACGGCGCATACTTTGACAACTGCGGCTTTACACTGACAGTCTTCGATCAAACCGGAGTCGCCTATAGCGGCGCTTATGTCAGCAGCTTGGAAAGCGCCAATTATCTCACAGGCGGGACGCTCAACATGGACCATCTTGTTCTGCCGTACTCTATCGCGCTCAGCTGGAAAAATGACGCTGCGTAAATACATTCTTCCCTGCCCTCTGCCCGATCTTGGCAGAGGGTATTTTTATTTTGCGGCTTGACAAATGAAACCCTTTGTATATAATAATACTGGTAATGATCATCATTTCTATTATTGGAGGATACAAAATGAACACAAATTCCAACACACTTGGCCTGCACAACATGAACGGTCTGTCCGCAGACGACAAGCGCACCTGCGCCCTGAATGACATGAACTGCCGCGCCGGTCAGCCGGAGCAAACTGCTTCTTTGCAGGATATGAACGCGGTGAACGAGCAGCCGGACATGGCCTGCAGCATCACAAACATGAACTGCCGCAAGGATTGACGTCCCGCCTCCCCGCCTGTATGCGCAAGCGTGCAGGCGGGGCCTGTATATCTGTCCCCTGTTCACGGAAAGCTATGCAAAAGGAGGCTTTTCCATGAATAAGAAGCAGAAAAAAGAGCCGTTCAGTCTGAAAAACATGAACGGGCTTTCCCACGACGACGCGCGCACCTGCGCACTGGACGATATGAATTGTCTCAACGGGCAGGAGGAGCATCGTTCCTCCCTGCAGGACATGAACGCTGCCAGAAGCCGGCCGCACCGGAAATATCACCTGACGGACATGAACGGTGAGGCGGGGCGGTAGGTCTCCAATGCGCCAGTTGTAGGGGTCGATGCCTACATCGACCCGTTGGGAAGTTGCGAATTTGCCGAGGATTTCCGTAAAAACGGTGCATTCTGCCGGGCCGATGTGGGCATCGGCCCCTACAACGTCTCGGCGAATCCGTACAACCTCGCAAATTCCGACCGCAAAGCTGATTTACCGCAGTTATTCAAAGGCAACTGCTTGCAAATTCAGTGTCCCGTAACAGGCGGCGCGTGCCATAGCGCCCGTAAGGTGACTTAGTGTGTTCGCAACAGCTAAAAATCAGGTTCGCGACTGAACTGCACCCGCAGAACGCACCAAACGCATCCAAGCGTCCCTTTTCTCCCCTGTCTTTTCCGGCAAGGCGGAAAAGACAGGGCCGCCGGAGGCTTGACCAGCTTCCATAACAGCTTTCTTCTATCTAAACATTCGTAAAATGATAGGAATGCCCCAGATCGTAGGCCATTTTATCGCTTTCGGAGATAAAGTCCATAAACCGGTTTGCGGCGGAGGTCGGCGCGACGTCGCGCAGCGTACACATGCAGACCGAGCGCGGCGGGATCTCAAAATCGGTGCGCAGCGGCAGGATGACGCCCCGGCCGAGGCCAGACTGTGAAAATTCCTCCGTTACGCAGGCCACGCCAAGGCCAATGCGGGCCAGTGAAATGAGCAGATTATGAGAACCGAGCTCGATCTCCGGCTTGATGCTCACGCCGTGCTGCTGGAAAAACTGCTCGACATAGACGCGGGAGCTGGCCTTGCGTTCCAGCAGGATCAGCGGGAAGGCCGCGATCTCCTGCATAGTATGCACATGGTCAAAATCGCAGTCATAATTCGGCGCGGCGACGAAGATCTGGTGCGTGTCGAAGCAGTGCCGGACGGAGTAAGCGTCCTTGTCCTTCGGTTCGCTGGCAAAGGCGATGTCAACCTGGCCGGCGTGCAGATAGTCGAGCACCATCTGGCTCGTGCCGTTCAGGATCCGGATCTGGATGGCGGGATAGTTCTGATGAAACGCCTCGAGGCGCGAAACCAGATAGGTCTTCGTGACCGTATCGCTCGCGCCGATGATGAGCTCGCCCGTGAGCAGCTGGCGCGACTGCGCAAGTTTTTCCTCGCCGCACTGGATGAGGCCCAGTCCGTGCGAGACATAGTCCAGCAAAAGTTTTCCCTCGCTCGTCAGGACGACGCCGCGCGTGCTGCGCGAAAACAGCCGGACCTGCAGCTGCTCTTCCAACTGCTTGATGGACTGGCTGACTGCCGATTGCGATATAAACAGATTCTGCGCCGCGGCGGAGATATTGCCCATGCGGGCGACCTCCTGAAAGACGCGGTAAAGCTCTAATTTAACAGCCATAGCTGCCTCCTGTCATTACTTATATTTATGAAGCTAATAGCAATGATTAAAAACATCTATTTTACTTATTGCCCAATTTCGATTATAATAGCCAAAACTCAAAATGTCCAGCACAAAGTTTATATCGTTGCCAATATAGTTCCGGATGTACGGCCCGGATGTCTCTACCGCAGCGCCAAAGCTGCGACTATTGGAAGTTCGCTCACGCAGGGCTTTGTTGTCCTGCGCGCGGCTTTTTATCATTGGCAGCAGGTTTCATTCCCGCTGTCTATTTTTATTATGTTTTTGGAGGAAGCTATGCAGGAGCTGAAGGATCGCATCGTCAAGGAGGGCAAGATTCTGCCCGGAAACATTGTAA
>CADBOK010000138.1 GCA_902796245.1 Oscillospiraceae bacterium
AGAACGTGTTTTATCTGGAGCTGGAGGACAACGAGACGCTGCTGGCGATGTACCCGCAGCTGGCGGGAAAGCTCGGCGGGAGCAGCGCGGTACTTTCGCGCTACCGGACGGACGACGCGGTCGATCTTTCGGAGAAGACGCTGGTGGTGGACTGGTATTACAAGAAGCGCGTGGGCGGAAGGACCGTGCTGCACTACTGCAAGTATGTGGGCGAGACGGTTCTGTACGCGACGGAGAACGACACGTTCGTCCCGTCGGTCACGCGGGAGGCGCGCGACCCGGAGACGGGAGAGACGGTTCCGGTGCAGACGCCGGTGCGCGCGCCGGCATGCGAGCGGGGACTGTATGACGACGGGGACTATCCGTTTATCTTCGACCGGCTGTTTCCCATCGAGGGCTCGATCTGCGGATACGGCTACATTGACATCGGCAAGGGCGCGCAGGAGCAGATCGACCGGATGGATCAGGCCATCGTGAAGAACACGATCATGGCGGCCACGCCCCGGTGGTTCCGCCGGTCGGATGGGTCGGTCAACGAGCAGGAGTATGCGGACTGGACAAAGCCGTTCGTGCATGTGGACGGGAATCTGGGGCAGGACTCTTTGCAGCAGGTGCAGGTCAATATGCTGCCGGGCATCTGCGTGCAGGTGCTGAACAACAAGATTGAGGAGCTCAAATGGACGACGGGCAACACGGATGTGACAAACGGACAGGTCTCGTCCGGCGTGACGGCGGCCTCGGCCATCGCGGCTCTGCAGGAGGCGTCCGGGCGCAGCTCACGCGCGTCGACGCAGTCGGCCTACCGGGCCTACGCGCGGCTTATCCGCATGGTGATCGAGCGCATCCGGCAGTTTTACGATCTGCCGCGCAAGTTCCGCATTGCGGGGCTGAGCGGAGCGGAGGAATTCGTGTCCTACTGCAACGCGCGGCTGAAGGCGCAGGGGATGGAGCCGGAGGCGCTCATGCGCGCGCCGGTGTTCGACGTGACGGTCACGGCGCAGAAGCACACGGCCTATACGAAGCTGGCGCAGAACGAGCTGGCGCTGCAGTTTTTCCAGCTGGGCTTTTTCCGGCCGGAGATGGAGCAGCAGGCGCTGGCGTGCCTCGACATGATGGAATTTGACGGCAAGCAGCAGATTGTGCAGAAGCTCCGCTCCGGCGCGGACGCGGCGGCGTGGCAGCGCATGGCGCTGACGCTGGCGGGACGGTATGAGCCGGATTTATATGAGCGGCTGACAGGCGCGCCCTCGCCGGAGGCTGGTAGAGCGCAGGCGGGGAAAACGCCGGACGCGGAGCCAGCGCAGGTGCGGCAGGCGCGCCGCCGCGCCGGAGAGGCGGCGCAGCCGGGATGATCGAGGTATGGATGGGCAGGACGGCGCTGACGGTGCGCGGCCACGCGGGATTTTCGCGGTACGGCAGCGATATCGTCTGCGCGGCGGCGTCGATGCTGGCGTTCGCGCTGGCGGAGGCGGTGCAGGCGGCGGGGATGAAGACGCCGCCGGTGATTGAATCGGGCTGCGGGCGGTTCCGGTTGGAGGCGTTTGCGGACGAACAGGAGCAGGCGCGGATGGACGGCATGTTTGAGACGGTCCGCGCGGGATACCGGCTGCTTGCGGCGCGGTATCCGGACTATGTGCGGGTTTTGGGTGAACGTGACCCTGAAAATAGAATGCAGAAACCCGAGCGTCGCCCGCTTGAAGGGCAGAAGGAGGAAGCGTATGGAGAAATTTGATTGGCTGCAGGCGTTTGCGATGGAGCAGGCGGAGCGGCCGGAATCGGGCGTACCGGCGGACGCCGCGCCGCAGGATGAGCAGGAGCGCGCAGAGGCGTTCCGGGCGCTCATCCAGGGACCGTACAAGAAGGACTATGACAGGCAGGTGCAGGCGATCGTGCGCGAGCGGCTGAAAAACTGCGCGAGAAGCGAGCAGGTGCTGCGGTCGCTGGGCCCGGCGCTGGAAAAGACCTTCGGCGTGGACGCGGCGCAGCTCACGCCGGAGCAGGCGGAGCGGCTGGCCGCGTGTTCGCCGGAGGGCAGAGTCCCGCAGACAAAGGAGCAGCGCGAGGAGGCGATGCGGCAGGGGTATGAGAAGCTCCGGGCGCAGTTTGAAGCGGTGTGCGAAGCGTATCCGGGCGCGCAGCTGCATGAGGAGCTGGAAAATCCCGCGTTCATGCGCCTTGTCATGCGCGGCGTGGATGCCAGAAGCGCTTACGAGCTGACACATTTACGGGAGCTTCGTGCAGGCGCGATGGCATACGGTGCGAGACGCGCACGCGAGGAGCTGACGGCGGCCATGCAGGCGGGTTACCTCCGCCCGCGCGAGAGCGGCATGGCCCCGGCGGCGGGCGGCGCGTTTGCCGAAAGTCCGGAGCACTGGTCCAGACAGACGAGAGAGGAACTGAAGGCGCGGGCCAGACGGGGCGAGACCGTCCGGCTCTGAGAAAAGGAGAGTTTTTTATGAATCTGAAGCAGGAACTGAATTTGCAGCTGTTTGCCGACGCGGGCACGCTGGTGAACACCAGCGGCAATTACGTGAACGCTTACTCCGGCGAGACAAGCGCGTTTCCGGAGGGCGGCGGCATGACGGCGTCCATGAAGACGTTTTATGACACCGAGCTGCTGGAAAACGCACGTCCGGAGCTCATCCACACGCAGTTTGCCCGCAAGCAGGCGTTGCCTGTTGGGCGCGGCAAGACTGTGGAATGGCGCAAGTGGAACACGCTTGAGGACGCGGGCGCGCTGACCGAGGGCGTCATCCCGACCGGCCAGAAGTTCGGCCAGAGCGCCGTGACACAGGCCATTACCCAGTACGGCACGTATGTGTCCGTGTCCGACCAGCTGGAGCTGCATGCCATCGACGATGTGATTCTTGGCGCGGCGGAGGAGCTGGGCGCGTCTGCCGGTACGACGCAGGACAAGCTGGTGCGCAATGTCGCCGCGGCGGGCACGAACGTGCAGTACTGCGACAAGGTCGGCACGAACGGCGCGCATACCGCCGTGACCAGCCGCGCAGGGCTTGACACCACTGCGAAGCTGACGCCGGACGAGGTCAACAAGGCCGTGACGATGCTCAAAAAGCTCAAGGCCCCGAAGATCGACGGCAAGTACATCGCCATCATCCATCCGTCCGTGGCATACGATCTGCGTTCGTCTGCGGCGTGGATCGAGGCGCACAAGTATGCAGGTCTGACGGAGCTGTTTACCGGCGAGATCGGCGAGCTGCACGGCGTGCGCTTCATCGAGACGACCGAGGCCAAGATCTTCAACGGCGAGGGCTGCCCGGTCAAGACGGCGGCGGACGAGTCCAAGGGCACGCCCGCGGAGTATTACAGCGTCTATGCAACGCTGTTCCTCGGCAAGGACGCCTACGGCATGATCGACCCCGAGGGCGGCAATCTGGAGATGATTATCAAGGACAAGGGCCAGGTCGGCGGACCGCTGAACCAGTTCTCGACGCTGGGCTACAAATTCTCCAGCGCAGCGAAGATCCTGTATCAGGACCGCATGGTGCGCGTGGAGAGCTGCGGCGCTTATTCCGCAGAGGACGAAGCAAACTGAGGAAGCCAGATGGAGACCGGCGAAAGCCGGTCTCCGGAAAAGACGGAACAGAAAAGGAGAATTGCTATGGAAAACGCATTTGCAGTCATGAAGACCATCACGCTGCCGCGCGCGGGCGGCACGGAACAGCAGTCTGAGTTTGTCTGCGTCAACGGACGCACGTTTCAGGTGCCGCGCGGCAAGGCCGTCGAGGTGCCGGCGCCGGTGTATGAGGTGCTGGAAAACGCAAGACGGCAGCTGGAGGCGGCGCGGAAGATCGAAGATGAGCTGGCCGCAGGCTAAAGCGGCAGGACAGAAAGGGGGCGGGGCGCATGACCATCCGCGAGGCGCTTGAGACGGTCGACCGGCTGAAGCCCAATCAATATGGCAGCGCGGATAAGCTGCGGTGGCTGTCGGAGCTGGACGGGGCGGTATACCGTGAGATCCTGACGCAGCATGAAATGGAGCTTCCGGCGTTTGCGGGCTACGCGCCGGAGACGGATCTGGACGGGACGGTGCTTCTGATCGCGTGGCCGTATGACGAAATTTACCGGTGGTATCTGGAGATGAAGATCGACGACGCCAATGGGGAAATGACGAAATACAACAATTCCGCCGCCAAGTACAACATGTACTATCAGGCGTACCAGAACGCCTGCAACCGGGCGCATCTGCCGAAGAGCGAAGCGTCGCATTTCAGGCTGTAGGGAGGGATACGGGATGTTTTTTCCGAAGCAGACGGCGGAGCGGCAGCAGACGCTGACCACCGAGGCCTTTCTCGGCTATGACCATGCGCTGAAACTCCCGGACGGGGCGTTTTACGACATGGAGAACCTGACGTCGGACAGCTATCCGCTGCTTTCGCCGCGGGGGCGGCGGGGGACGGCGCAGGCGATCGAGGGGGTGCAGGGCATTCTGGCGAAGGACGCGCTGTGCTGGGTGCAGAACCAGGTTTTGTACATCAACGGCGCGTCCATGGAGGCGTATATGCCGTCCGTGTCGATCTCGGCGGGGGAAAAGCAGCTCATTTCCATGGGCGCGTATCTGTGCATCTTCCCG
>CADBOK010000139.1 GCA_902796245.1 Oscillospiraceae bacterium
AGAGGTGGACGCAGAGATGGCCGGACAGCGGAAAAACTACGAAGAATACGAGGAAGTGCGAAGCTATATCGAGGAGTAGTGCACAAAAATGGGAATCACCACCGAACAGTATTTCGATATGGTCGCGGAGCAGCTTCCCCGCAGGATGCTGCGGCAGAGACTGCGCGATACGCTCGGGCAGGAATACTGCGCGCAGCATGGACTGGAATTTACAAAGGTGAACCCGCCGGAGCAGATGACGAAATATGTCGATCAATACCTGGACAATCTGCTGGAGGCGCACCGCTCGGAGATCAAGTATTACTAAACCGAAAAGGAGGCCGCCATGAAGCGCTATTACCGCAAAAACCGCTCATCTGTTGCGCTGTTTCTTGTGTCCAACCTTCTGGCGGCCGGTTCGTCCGTGTTCATGTCCTTTTTGCTTGGCACGTTTGCCGACAGCGCCATGGAGGGCAATCTCTCTCGCGTGTGGAAAATCGCGCTTGTGACGCTGTTTTACCTCTGCATTGAGACATTTTTTGCTTTCCTGCTGGACTATTCGCGCGATATCGTCGTCCAGCGCGTCGGGCGCGGCCTCCGCGCCGATGCTGTGCGGAAAATAGAAGCGCTCAGCTATCCGGAAAAAACAGAAAAGGATGACGGCGCGTACCTTTCTCTCATTCAGAACGACGTCGACACCATCCAGCAGGATTATGTCGCGGCGCTGGGCGAGATCTATTTTCAGATCTGCTGCTTCCTGCTCGCGGTTGCCTCGGCCATCGCCATCCAGCCGGTCATGACCCTGATCATGATCGCCGTCAGCGTGCTGACAGCAGCGTTTCCAAAGCTGACGGAAAAGCGCCTGCAGGCGCATCAGGAGAACGAGCAGCAGGCAAAAGCCCGCTATCTGACGGCGATCACACAGATCTTCTCCGGATTCTTTCAGCTGAAAATTTTTAACGCTTTTTCCGGCGTCAACCGCGCCCACGATGAAGCAAACGAGAATCTTTACCGGAAAAAGCTCCGCTCGCGCCGCATCCGCAGGATCTTATACGCGGGGGCCTACGGCTGCGGCAATCTCGTCGTGCTCGGCACATGGGTGCTTGGCCTGTTTTTCGTCGCGCGCGGCGTCATTACGCTCCCAGCGCTCATTACCTTTGCGGGCCTCATGAATTTCGTTGCCGGGCCGGTGCAGATCATCAGCGAACGCTATTCCTCGACCATCGCCGCCTCGGCGGTCTGCAAGCGCGTCCTCGCATTTCTGGACGCGCCGACGGACGAGGCGAACAGCTGGGGCAGCGAACCGCTGACACAGATCGAGACAGTTACATTGAACGATATCTCCTGCCGCAGGGACGAACGCGAGATTTTAAAGCACGTCGATCTGACGCTCCAAAAGGGCGACCGCGTTGCGCTGCTCGGCGAGAGCGGGGCGGGAAAGTCGACGCTTTTGAAGGTGCTGGCCTCCATGTACGCCGCGGAAGGGGCGTACACGATCAATGGCCGCCCGTGCCGCGATTACCGCTATGAGGATTTCCGCAGACAGGTCACGCTGCTGTCGCAGAAGACCTTCGTCTACAGCGCCTCCATCCGTGACAATCTCACCATGTTCTCAGGCGCGGCGCAGCAGGACGAAGCGCTGACAAAGACGCTTGCCGACGCCGGACTGTCCAAATGGTACGCCGAGCGCGGCGCGTCTATGGACACGCAGATCGGCGGTGAGGAACACGCCCTCTCCGGCGGCGAAGAGCGCAGGCTCGACCTGGCCCGGACGCTCTGGCGGAAGGGGAGTCTCGTCATGCTGGACGAACCGGCGGTGGGCCTCGACGAAAAAACGCGCGTTGAGCTGGAAAAGCAGATCGCGCAGCTGCCCTGCGATATCCTGATCGTCGCTATGCACAATTATTCCCCGGAGTTTTTAGACAGCTTTACCAAGGTGCTCCGCATCCGGGACGGAGAAGTCATTATGTAAACTCATCGCTTTGCGATTTGATTGAACAAAAGGAGAAATAAGCATGCACTTTACTTACAGAACCAAAGGTACCTGCTCACAGGAAATTTTATTTGACGTAGACGGCAAGACCGTCAAAAATATTGAATTCATCGGCGGCTGCAACGGCAACCTGCATGGCATTTCCAAGCTCGTCGAGGGCATGGACATCGACACCGTGATCGAACGCCTCGACGGCATCCACTGCGGTATGAAGGAAACCTCCTGTCCCGACCAGCTTGCGAACGCGCTGAAAAAGGCCAAGGAAAAGCTGGAAAAGGAAGCCTGAGAGAAAACCTGCCCGCATCAGAAAAGCCCTCCCCTTGTCATGCCCTGCATGATAAGGGGAGATGGCATTTTGGAGAAAAAGACGGAGGGGATCTGTTGTAAATTTCAGAGTGCTCTGAAATTCGCAGCGTTCGAATCCCCTCAGTCAGCTTCGCTGACAGCATCCCTACCCCTATTGGCCCTTCGGGCCATTTCCTCCTGACAGGGGTAATCGGCCCCTTGTGCCCAAATGGAGCCTTTGCTGGATTTTATGTCAACCATATGCGCCGACGTAGATATAGCTCCGGCTCGGCTCCGGTGTGGGGATCTCGGTCTGTACGATGGTCATGTTTTCGGCTATTTTCTCCGTGACTTCCCAATCGCCGCCCAAAAATACCAGGCAGAGCTTCTCCGGGTCGTAGAGCAGCAGGAAGTGGCTGGTCACATCCGAGCCGCGATCTGTTCTGTACGCCTCGATCCAGCATGCGTAAAGGCCGTTGAGCGTCCCTTCCTTCACGATCGTCGGGTCGTCTAAGAGCAGCAGAAGGTCGCAGCTCACAATCTCATTGGCAGACAGGCAGCTGAATGTATATTTTACCTGCGAGGTGCTGTCGGTCGAATACACACAGTCCTTTGCCATCTCAATCTGGGAGTCCGATACGCCGTCCAGCTGCTCGGGATTTCGGTTCGCGATGACATTATACAGATATGCGGTGTGATCCGGAACCAGCGCCGCCGGCAGCCAGCCAAACTGCACGCCGCAGTAGGTACCTTCCGTCCGGCCCTCCGTGTCAATGCGGATGATCGAGTCACTGGTAAAATCCTCGAAATATGTAACCTCCGTTCCGTCTGACAGGGTGCGCGTACCCTCGGTATGATATACGGTTTCCTCAGTAGAAACGGACGCATAGTGCCAGATCGCCGCTGCGCCGCACAGCACTGCGATCGCCGCCGCGGCCGCTGCCACAATGCGCACCACACGCCTGCGGCTGCGCTTTTTTGCGTCCTGATGCACAAGCTGCAATGCGCCGCTCAGAATTTTTGCCTGCCGCTCGTCCGGAAGCGCTTCGACCGGCAGCTCCGGCAGCTCTGCAGATTGCAGGATCGTGTCAATGTTATTCATATGCAAACCCTCCCCGGCATAACTCGTTTCTGATGGCCTCCCGGCTGCGTACCAGCCGCATGCGCACTGCCGCAGGCGTCAGATCCAGCGCGGCAGCGATTTCCGGCGCGGTCTGGCACAGATCGTAAAACCGCCGGATGATCTCGCGGTCCGGTTCCTGCAGCAGCGCGACCGCCTCGCGCAGCTGCCGCGCCTGCTCCTTTTTGACGGTTTCCTCCAACAGAAAATCGTCCGTCCCGGCCAGCTCCTCGTCCAGCGGCATGTCCATACGCGCCTTGCGCAGCCGGTCGACGGTTTTGTTCCGCGCCACGCTTCCGAGCCATGCGCGGATGCTCCCGGCCTTCACCGTCCGGCAGGACTGCCAGAGCGCAAAAAAGGTACTCGAAGCAAGCTCGTCCTCGTCCTCCGGGGACAAAAGCCCGCGGCTCCGGTTGTGAATGACCGTCACGACATAGGCGCTGAAGCGCGCGATCACCGCCGCCAGCGCCTGCTCGTCCCCGCGCCGCAGGCGGGAGAGCAGCTGTTGTTCGTCCATACAGGTTCCTCCATGTTTCGTATTGTCAGCCGACGCCTATATAGTCGAAAAGCAAATCAAAAGTGTAACAGCCTCCCGGCGCGATGCGCCGGGAGGCTGTGTTCAGCCCTTTTCGCCGTTGTTTGCCAGATAGATGGAAAGCCAGTTCAGAAGCTCGGGATCCTCCGAATGATAGATCAGAAAGCCGTCGTGGTGCGGCCGGCTGACGACGATCTGCCTGCCGGAAAGGCTCAGGCTGCAGCACTCGTCTGCAGACGGTCCCCAGACCAGCATGAGCGAGACGCTCCGGCCGTCAAAGGCTCTGCCGGCGCTGACCGAGTCGATGCCCCACGGCAGGAGATTGCGCAAATCCTCCCGGTAGCGGGTCGTGGTCAGGAGAATCAGAATGGGTTCAAACGCCGTGTCCTCCGGCGTCACGTTTTGCAGCGCATAGCATTCCGTGTACGCCCTGCCGTCCCGAACTCCGCTGAGCGACACGACTCCGGCGAGGCTTGTAATGTCATTGATATTGGAAGCCGTCATCTGCTCGAACGTGTGCGGCGTCAGCCGCCATGCGAGCAGACAGAGCAGCAGGATCGCAAGCAGCAGAAAAATACACTTTTTCGTTCCCGGACGCATACGCAGGCCCTCCGTTCTTGTTCTGCCTGTAGTTTACCAGACAGCTTCCAGCTTTGCAAGACATCGATTCCTGAAGAATTGTGAAGACTGCCGCCGGCCCAGATGGTGTGCAAGAACACAAGAATGACACAATATGTTGTGATTTATGCGGAAAAAGGTTAATATTTGCTTAAAACATGAGAAAAACGTTGAAAATGCAAGAAAAATATGCTACTCTCTTGGTATACATAACTACTCCATAGCATGAGGAGGAATCGGAATGAAAAAGAGATGGATCAGCCTGCTGCTGGTGCTTGCGCTGGTGCTGGCTGTTTGGAGCGTCTGCGCCGTCGCGGCGGACGCACAGAAAGCGGACGCAGCCGTCGGGGAAACGGCGGCTGCCGAGCCTGCCGCAGAGGAATTAACGGAAGAGGAACCCACAGAAGAGGAAGCCCCGGCGGAGGAATCGCCAGCTGCGGCAGAAGACACAGAAGCAGCAGATGCGGAAGCGCCCGCAGAGGACGGCGAACAGAACCATATCCACGCCGTAAACCGCGAGGACGGCTGTGAAGAGCCCTCCTTTGTACCGCTGACCGTGACCGGCGGCAAGCTGGAATCCGGCTGCTATTACCTGACGGACGATCTTGCACTGGAAGAGCCGCTCTGCGTGCCCAAAAACGGCGCGCAGGTCACGCTCTGCCTGAACGGCCACACGCTCAGCCTGGCCGACGGCGTTGAGGGCTGCATCATCTTCCTTGCCGTGAGCGACGAGGACGCGGAGCCGTCCGTTCTCACCATCACCGACTGCAACGGCGCGGACAGCTCCAGCAATTATTACATCGACGAAACCGGCGCGCTTGTCTTTGACGACGGCAGCTACGCCTGGCAGGAGGCCTATATCGCGGCGAGCGAAAAGAACGCGCTCGCAGGAGGCCGGATCACCGGTGCAACGGCAGGCGCGATTAGCGTGGGCGATTATAATGAGCTTTACCTCACAAGCGTGAATATCATCGACAACGCAGGCCGCTATGGCGCGGGCGTTGTCGTTGCGGAGCATGCCTCCGCCGTGCTGGACAGCTGCGTTATCGCGGGCAACCGTCTGACGGGCGAAATGAAGACCTCTGAAAAGCAGATCCTCGGCGGCGGCGTTTACTGCGCCGGTACGCTCGAGCTGAGCGGCACGACCAGCATCACCGGCAACCGCGCGCAGGATGCGCAGAACAACCTCTGGCTGGACGAAAACGCGGAGGTCAAAATCGGCAATCTGGGCCTTGATAAGCAGGCAAAGATCGGCGTCAGCGGCGCGGCGGAGCAGACCATCCTTACCGGCTACGCGGACGACTTCTCGGACAACTTCACAAGCGACGATCTTACGCTGACCGTCAGCGCCGTCCGTGAAAACGGCTTTACCGACCTGACGCTTCAGGAGGCCGTCTATACCCTGACGCTGGAGCTGGGAGAGGACAGCGAACCCGTCACGCTTGAGGCGGAGCAGGGGAAGAGCCTTCGCGAACTGAACGTGGAGGCCCCGGAGCGTGAGAATATGCAGTTTGACGGCTGGTACACCGAAGACGGCGGGCAAGTTGACGCAGAAGAACCGCTGCATCTGACCGGCGATACGACCCTTTTCGCGCGCTGGACGCAGGACGAGCCGCAGAGCGGCGAGGCTGCACTTCTGACCTATGACCCGGATGCCCCCATCACAAAACAGGAGGCGGCGAAGACGCTTTATCAGATGGCCCGCCAGCTCGGTCTGGACACGGAAGCAGGGCAGGACGTCGATCTGACGCAGTTTGAAGATGCGGACGAGATCAGCGAGGACGCGGCGGACGCCGTCCGCTGGGCCTATGCCGCCGATCTGCTCATGGAAAAGGACGGGAAGCTCCATGTTGCCGACGAGTTGACCCGGAAGGAGCTGACCCGGATGCTGGAGGATTTTCTGGATCTGATTTAAGCGCCGCGCTGCTTCCGCACCAGAAGCATACAGAGCAGCATCAGCAGCGGGAAGATGATGGCGGCGAGGATGCCTGCGCGGAGCGCTCCGCCGCAGGCGTCCGAGACGAGGCCCGCAAGCGTCGGGCCTCCCGCGCAGCCAAGATCACCCGCCAGCGCCAGCAGCGCGAACATCTGCGTTCCGCCTCCCCGGATGGAGGCGGATGCGCGGCTGAACGTTCCGGGCCAGAAAATGCCGACCGAGAAGCCGCACACGGCGCAGCCAAGCAGGCTCAGAACCGGAGACGGCACGAACACGATGCACAGATACGCCCCGACGCACAGCGCCGCACAGACAGCCATATAGCGGTTTAAGTTCAGTTTTTCGCCGTATTTCCCGAAAATCAGCCGGGAAACGCCCATCATGGCCGCGAACGCCATCGGCCCTGCCAGATCGCCCGCGGTCTTCGATACGCCCAGTCCCTGCTCGGCAAAGGCGGACGACCACTGGCTTACGGCCTGTTCCGACGCGCCCGCGCAGAGCATCATCAGCATGAAGAGCCAGAACACGCGGCTTTTGACGAGCGCGCGCAGCGAAAACGCCTGTTCGCCCTCGGCCTGCATCGGATAGAGCGGCGCGCCCCCGAAGAAGACCGCGTTTCCGACCGGAACGAGCGCCCATAAAAGCGCAAGGAGCTTCCAGTTTCCAATTCCGAACAGCGCAAAAAATGCCGTCGACAGCAGCACGACGCCCATATGACCCCAGCAATAGAACGAATGGAGCAGGCTCATGTGCTGTTCCTTATTCTGTGTGGGGCAGGACTCCATCACCGGGCTGACAATGACCTCCAGAAGCCCGCCGCCGACGGCGTAGATCACGACGGCGATCAGAAGCCCCGTAAACGCATCCGGCAGCGCATCCGGAAGAATGGTCAGCAGCACGAGACCGGCGGCCGAGGCAATATGCGACAGCAAAATGGCCGCGCGGTAGCCGATGCGATCCAGAAACCACGCCGAGAGCAGATCAATGCCGAGCTGAATGCAGAAATTGATCGTGATGAGCAGCGTGATTTTCGAAAGCGGGATCTGGTACGTCCGCTCGAACATGACGAACAGCAGCGGCACGAAATTGTTGACGATCGCCTGCACGATATACCCGACATAGCAGCCCAGAATCGTTCGCCGGCACGACTTTTGCATGGAAAATACCTCGAATTCTGTATATTACCGCCTTTATATCATATCCGCGCGGACTTTGCAAGCGGCAGCGCGGGCAAAATATTTTTTCGCTTTACCGCGAAAAACACTTGACAAACGCGCTTCACGGGAGTATACTCCGTGGCAAGATGAAACCGTTGATGCAGACGAGTAAGCAGACAGGATTTCTCCCAGAGAGCTGCCGGATGGTGCGAGCGCAGCAGAAAGACGTTTGCCGAATGGACTGCGGAGGGCAGGCTGAACGCAAGGGCAAGTAGGCGCTGACGGAGTCCCACCGTTACAGGGGAGGATGCGTGCAGGCGCGTCATGAGCGGACAAGAAATTGTCAATTTGGGTGGCACCGCAGAAGTTTTCAGACTTTTGTCCCAAGAGATCAAACCGATAAGCGGTTTTCTCTGTGGATGAAGGTCTTTTTTGTTTCCCTTTTCCCGGAGAAAGCCAACACGCGAAAGGAGAAACAACTATGAAAACCGAAAACATTCCTTACAAGATCTATCTGTCTGAGTCTGAGATGCCCCAGAATTGGTACAATGTCCGCGCGGACATGAAAAACAAGCCAGCTCCGCTCGTGAATCCCGGCACGGGCAAGCCCATGGGCTTTGACGATCTGCGTCCCGTCTTCTGTGATGAGCTCATCGAGCAGGAGCTGGATAACGATACGCCGTACATTCCCATCCCGCAGGAGATCCGCGATTTCTACAAGATGTACCGTCCGTCGCCGCTGGTGCGCGCGTACTGCCTCGAGGAAAAGCTCGGTACTCCGGCAAAGATTTACTACAAATGCGAAGGGAACAACACCTCCGGCAGCCATAAGCTGAACTCCGCTATTGCGCAGGCGTACTACGCAAAGAAGCAGGGCCTCAAGGGCGTCACGACCGAGACGGGCGCCGGTCAGTGGGGCACAGCCCTGTCCATGGCCTGCGCATATCTGGGCCTTGATCTGAAGGTCTTCATGGTCAAGTGCTCGTATGAACAGAAGCCCTTCCGCCGCGAGGTCATGCGCACCTATGGCGCGAGCGTCACGCCAAGCCCGTCGAACACCACGAACGTCGGCCGCGCGATTCTCGCAAAGGCTCCCGACACGACCGGTTCTCTCGGCTGCGCCATCAGTGAGGCCGTCGAGGTCGCCACGACCACGCCCGGCTACCGCTATGTACTCGGCAGCGTTCTCAATCAGGTGCTGCTCCATCAGTCGGTCATCGGTCTGGAAACGAAGATTGCGCTTGACAAATACGGCATTACGCCCGATATCATCATCGGCTGCGCCGGCGGCGGCTCAAACCTCGGCGGCCTGATCGCCCCGTTTATGGGCGAAAAGCTGCGCGGCGAAAAGGATTACCGTTTTATCGCCGTCGAGCCCGCGTCCTGCCCCAGCTTTACGCGCGGCGTGTTTGCGTATGACTTCTGCGACACCGGCATGGTCTGCCCGCTGGCCAAAATGTACACGCTCGGCAGCGGCTTTATCCCGTCAGCCAACCACGCGGGCGGCCTGCGCTACCACGGCATGAGCCCCATCCTGTCTCAGCTGTACCACGACGGTCTGATGGAGGCCCGCAGCGTCGAGCAGACGAGCGTATTCGAGGCGGCGGAGTATTTCGCCCGCACCGAGGGTATCCTGCCCGCGCCGGAATCCAGCCACGCCATCCGCGCCGCCATCGACGAAGCGCTCAAATGCAAGGAAACAGGGGAGGAGAAGACCATCGTCTTCGGCCTGACCGGCACCGGCTACTTTGATCTCGTCGCGTATCAGCGCTTCAACGACCATGAGATGACCGACACCATCCCGACCGACGAACAGCTTGCCGCGAGCATTGCAAAGCTGCCGAAGGTGGCAGAGTGAAATTTCTGCGTACATCCTGTTGACATTTGTGCGCGAGGTGTGTATAATAACGCCGTCAACCAAATACAGGACATCCGTTGATCGTCCTCAGAACGCGCGTGCGGACTGAGAACAGAAGGAATCTCTGGAGAACTCATTGAATTGAGTGCCGAAGGTGCAAGGCGCAAGCCGAATCTCTCAGGCAAAAGGACAGAACCGCAGCTACAGCTTTTGTAATACGGCACCACAATGAGCAGACCGGAGATGGCCTGCTCATTTTTATCGTTTTATAAGGAGATCTGTCACCATGGCAAACGTACTTGAAATCAGCATGAACTATCTGCAGACGCAGGACCCCGAGGTTGCAGCATGCATTGAAAATGAATTTCAGCGCCAGAAGCAGAACATCGAGCTGATCGCGTCGGAGAACATTGCCTCTCCCGCCGTCATCGCGGCGATGGGCTCTGTTCTGACGAACAAATACGCCGAGGGCTACCCCGGCAAGCGCTATTACGGCGGCTGTGACTATGTGGACGTGCTGGAGACGCTCGCCATGGAGCGTGCGAAAAAGCTGTTTGGCGCAGCCTATGCCAATGTGCAGCCGCACTCCGGCGCGCAGGCCAATCTGGAGGTCTACGCCGCGCTTCTGCAGCCGGGCGATACGCTCATGGGCATGGATCTTGCCAGCGGCGGTCATCTGACGCACGGCGCCCGCGTGAATCTCTCCGGCAAATACTATAACAGCATCAGCTATGGCGTGGACCCCGAGACGGGACGCATCGATTACGATCAGGTCGAGGATCTGGTCCGCCGGTACCGCCCGAAGCTGCTTGTGGCCGGTGCGTCCGCCTATCCCAGAGCCATTGATTTCAAGGCATTTGCCGAGATCGCGCACAAAAACGGCGCGCTTCTCATGGTCGATATGGCGCACATCGCGGGCCTTGTCGCGGGCGGCCAGCACATGAGCCCCGTTCCCTATGCTGACGTCGTCACGACCACCACGCACAAGACGCTGCGCGGCCCGCGCGGCGGCATGATCCTCTCGCGCGACGAGGAATTTGCGAAAAAGCTCAACAGCGCCGTCTTCCCCGGCACGCAGGGCGGGCCGCTCATGCATGTGATCGCGGGCAAGGCCGTCTGCCTGCGCGAGGCGGCGCAGCCGGAATTCAGAACCTATGCGGAAATGGTCGTAAAAAACGCGAAAGCACTGGCTGACGCGCTGCTGGCGCACGGCTTCGACCTCGTGACCGGCGGTACGGATAATCACCTGATGCTTGCCGATCTGCGGAAAAAGAACATCACCGGCAAGGACCTGCAGACGAAGCTCGACGAGGTACACATCACCGTCAATAAAAATGCCATCCCGAACGACCCGCAGAAGCCTGGCGTCACCAGCGGCGTGCGCATCGGTACGCCCGCCTGCACCACGCGCGGCTTCACGCCGGAGGACATGCCGGTCGTGGCCGACTGCATCGACAAGATCGCAACGGATTACGAGGCCAACCGCGAGTCTGTGCTCGCCACTGTCGCGGAGCTTGTCAAAAAGCATCCGATCTACGAATGAGCGCCGCCCGCCTCCGCATGCGCTTTTTGCCGCTTTTTGTCTAAATCTTGTGCTTTCGGGGAAATTGTAACACAAATGAAATGTTGGACGCATTTACAAACCGGGCACAATATATTATGATAGTGGCACAAGCTCAAAAGAAGG